>DVKU01000188.1 GCA_018715825.1 Candidatus Avacholeplasma faecigallinarum | reverse complement strand
GGATTACAATGACCGTTACTTTAACAGGATTCATAAAGGATTTGGGCAAGTTCGAGACACCCTAGAATCCTATTTTGATTAAAAGATAAATAAAAAAGTCAATCAACGAGAGAGATTATTTACACAAACTATTTTACAGTCTCTATCGATGATGTTAAAAAATTAAAATTATAAATTTGTTGCAGTACATTATATTATATTCTTTGTTTTATACAAAAAGCTGACAATAGCTATGAAGTTCCGATGATTTGTATCTTAACTATTTTTTGTGAAATTCTATACTAAAATTGTCGTTTATTTGTCGCCAAAACGTTGTCAAAAGAACTTGAAAATTACGAAACTTTGTTTATACGTTTTTGAAAGCAAAATAATGATATACTTGAAATTGCCAAGTTACTTTGCTCGCAAAACAATTAGGCGACAGATAGATGCAATTGACAAAATATATATCTAAACTTGCACTCTACAGTGCAGAGTGCTAAGCTGTTAAAAGAGGAGGTGAAAAGTATGGTCGATTTGAGTAGCTTTAAGTCAATTAACTTTGTTGCTGGGAAAAACACGATGACTATCTCGAAAACAGGAGTAGCAATTTCACAAGCCGCAGTTGTACAGCTTGGAAAACCTGAATTTGTTGAAATTATGATTAGTTATGATGAAAAACGTATTGCAATTCGAGTTACTAATATTCAAAATCCTAATAAAGTTAGATTTTTGAATAAGAATAAGAAGACACCTACAGTGCGATGGAATAATGCTACCCTGAAAGGGGAAATATCAAATTTGATGAAATGGGATATTTCAAACAACATTTATAAAATAGAAGGAAAATATTATCCACAGGATTCTTTAATGATGTTTGATCTTAATAAGGCTCAAATTAGTCAATAGTAAAAAAAGAGTTCAAAGCTGGCACTTCGAACTCTTAGTAGTGAGATATTGTATGTTATTTGAATTTCGTCTAGTATCTCAACTCATTATTATAAATGACAGTTGAATTAAGTTCAAATAACCACAATATCTAGTATGATAAGTAAAGGAGAAACACATATTATGGAGGTAAACCATAAAGTCATTCGTGTTCAAAAATATTTATTAGATATTGCAGATGAAGAAAAATTTGTGGTTGGTGTTGAGCTAACTAAAGAAAAATTATTAGAACGGTTTGCAACTGTTAAAACCGATCAATTGGAAGATATTTATTCTCCAAAAGTCACGAATGGTATTAACAGTAGAAGAAACACTATGGGTGAGTTTAAGCCAAATAAAAGCAAGCCTAAAGAAATGTGTTGGAGGTCTCAAGAGTGGCATGTTCGTGATTGGGGTGGAAATCCACATAGTGGTATTTCATATATTCCATATATGCGTTATCAACGTGATTTTATTGAGCCTAGGGAAATTCGTTTTAGCTTAAGTCATTTAAGCACAGGTCAGACTATTTTACTGGCTAATGCTGTGTTTCAAAAATCTAAATTAACTGATCTTGATTTAGATAAAATTAAGTTTATTATAAATTTATTGGTTGAAGCAGATGGCAAAGCTGAGATCTTTCCTTTGGATCATATTACTAAAATGCCCGTTCGTGTTATTAAGACTGTTAATTGGCAAATATTACCTAAAGGAGAACGTATTTGGAAATACGTTAAACATGGTACTGAGCAAATTTCGAAAAGTGAAAAACATATGATTAAGGCACGGCTTAAAGTATTAGAGTCATATTTTCCAGATGAAATTTATCAAGGGATTGATTCGTATTCTGGTTACTTAGTATTTTATTTTAAGCGTGTTGGACTATATGTCTTTGACTCTATTATTTACGGAAAAGCTACATATGTGTTTAAAGGACACTGGAAAGATGTTTCTAAATTGACGAAGAAACAAATTATTGAAAACAAACTTGCTGAAGCTAGAATCATCCATAATAATGAATGGCAATCAAAGTTAAATAAGTTGTTGAGTAATGATAATGTTAATTATGAAAATAATTAATAAATAGAGGGCATTCTACACAGAACGTGTAGAATGCCTTTTAAATTAGTCAATATGTTATATTAGAGTAGTTATTTTTATGAATTATGAATATATTGGTGATTTTATGCCTCAATACTACACAAGCGGCGAGTTTGCGGAAAAAGCACATGTCTCGATTCGTACGATTCGCTATTACGACCAAAAAAATTTATTAAAACCAGCAGTGCGCACTAAAGGTGGAGCACGACGGTATACTGACCAGGATTTTGCTAAGCTGCAACAGATTTTGCTTTTAAAGTATCTTGGCTTTTCACTTAGTGATATCCGTGAAATGACGATTGGCTCAGGGGATGCACAATTTTTGCTAAATTCTTTGCAAATTCAGAAGCGTCTAGCTGAAGAGCGCCTAGAAGAAATGAAAAACGTGATTGCGGCAATTGACTCCACTAGTCAGGCTTTAAAATCTAACCAGCAAGTGGATTGGAGCAAGATGCTCAATTTGATTCATTTAACTTCGATGAATCAATCACTCAGTATGCAATATAAGAACGCCACG
>DVKU01000187.1 GCA_018715825.1 Candidatus Avacholeplasma faecigallinarum | reverse complement strand
ACTCTATAAGAGTACTTCTAACATCAAAGAATTATTAAGATTTTTCGTTCGAAAAGTCTTTTTTTATTATGAGTTATCCATATAAATTAAAAAGACACCTATAAAAAGCGTCTTTTGTCATCACTCTGAGAATCATCCTTAAGATGATTCTTACTTCCAACCGTTTATTACAAAACCGTACTCTACTAGGCCTTCTAATGGTGTTTCGCCAATTCCAACACTTGCCATCTCACCATTTATAGCTGAATATGACCATGAAACATCAATTTGCTCACCACTTGCACATTCACTATAATTTTGGAAATAGCCCTCTGAATAGCTTAAGCCATAGGCACTTGGCTTTAAAATTAAATAATCTGGTGACTCCTCACTAAAAAAATAAATTGAGCCTTTTTTAATAAGAGCATCAGTGACTGTTTTGGCATTAGTATATTCAATATGATAGGTTGCCACCACTTTATTATCAGATAAATCTGAATTATTGGCATCACTTTCATATATAATGAAATCAAATGCTCCATCAACAGCCTTTTTTTCATTACATCCGCCTAGGAGTAATAATGTAGCTAATAATGCTACCATAACAAAAAATTTTTTAAACATTTAGTTTACCATCTTCATATCATCAATACCGTAATCCAGCAATATCTTAGATACTTCGATATCCTTTCCTTAATGTATTTAGGCAAGTCTCCTGGCTTTGCTTCATCCTACGTCAACCTTCTCAGATATAAATCCAATGGTAAATTTGATTTCATCAGCATCACAGTTGCTGGTACAGCCCAAGTCTTTCACTTGTGTTCCTTATTAAGCTTATCGCTAAGCACCTAAATAACTACCCTAATATAATATCACACTTAATCAATTTTGCATCTATAAAATTTAAAAACTCCAAAGTTTAATCTTTTATTTAAGAATTTTTTCTTTAAAATTATTGATTATACTTTGAAGCTATTTATTTACATTTGAATATTATTTTCAATCAGCCATTTTTTTAATTGTCTTCTGTTTTTAAAAATTAACTTAATGCCTTTAGTTTTATTTAAATTTTGTAAATGCTGTTGTTTATTTTTTCTTGTGCGCCCATTAATTAAAATCCATTTTTTAAATTCTAAATCAAATTTTTCAATACAAGGACAGCTTTCCCTACTCCTATTTAAATTCATTTTATACCTTTTTTTACATTGCCTATAGCAATAAAAGCGATTATAGTTTAAAAATATCGTTATATTAGCAAGGTCAAAGCGTTGTGGTGCTACATTAGAATAGTTTCCATCTATAACCCATGAATCATTTTTATTTAGAAAATCATGAACAATATTGTTTTTCTCTAATAGTGATCTTTCTTGCCAATCACCATAAAATTGAACATTATCAAGATATAAAACATTAATATTTAAATACTGACTTAATATCTTGGCTAAAGTAGACTTACCACTCCCACTATAGCCAATAATTTGAATTCGAATGGGCTTTTGATTAAACATATAGTTACTCCTTAGGATAATTCATTATACCATTTGCAATTTATAAAAGACTAGCCTCTTTTAAATATTTTTCTAAGGAATGATCCCATTTAGTTAATTTTCCACCTCGATAATCATTTAAAATATTTAATTGTTCTAAATAAGTGCTAACATAATTAGTTACCTTCATAGCACCATTATAATTCATATGATCACCGGCATCTCTTGTATCCTCATACCAATTAATCTTTGAATTTTTTAAATTAAGATCAATATATTCTATGGAATTTTCTAAGGCAAATTCTTTTATGGCATTATGCTTTTTATAATTCCAATTAACAGTCGATGGAGTTGATAAAAGTAAAAGCTTAATATCGTTATTATTGCAAGTTTTTATTATATCATTTAACACAGTAAGATTAGTCTTAGGTATTTTTTTAACTTGATCAGTGTATTTCATATGATTTGTCTTTTTACTAGGTACAATTTCTTTATTTAAATAAAATCCTTTATAATCATCTGTATAGGTATAATCAATTTTTTTAGTAAAATTATTTATATTTAACTTTTTCCATAAATCATGATATTTAAAAACACTAAAATAATTGGCTATAGAAAAAGCTATTTTATTACCCAGTGAAAACTCTCTAAAAATACAGTTTGTTTCTAATATAACTACCTTAGGCTTTTGACTTTTCAACGTTTTGTTTAAATAATTGTTAGATTCAAAAAGAAATTGAGCACTTGTAGCACATACATAGGTTGTATAGCCCTTATCCTGATAAATTTGCATTGGGCTTATTGAGGAATAGGCCTCACTATCACCAATTACTAAAACCTCAATTGTGTTAGACTCTTCACCTAATATACCATTGGCTTTAACATTTTCAATTCCCTGCTCTTTAATATTATTTTTGGGCTCAAAAAATCTAGAACTTAAAGCTAATAATAGTACAAATACAGCAATAAATAACAATAGGTAGGCTATCTTTTTCACTTTTATCACTTCCCTTTAAAAATTTGCATATATTGGATCAACCGGAATATAGCCAATTCCATATGCTCCAAAAATTATTAAATAAAATATTAAAATATAATAAATACTAAATCTTAACAGCATTGGTCGTTGTTCAATTAAATCTCTAACATTTACCTTTTTTTCCTTTAAGATACTTACGATAAATACCATAGCTAAGGTTACGCCTATAATTAAGAAATCCTTACTATCTAAACCAATTGCTTTATAATTGGTACTTAAAAGTGCTTTAAAAGAAAAATCTGTAAATATTTTGGCAATCATGTTAAAAGCATCAGTTAAGCTATTGGCTCTAAAGAAGATTTCTCCAATTACAACTAGAAAAGATGTTTTTAAAATTATTAAGCCAATATAAATTTTATTTTGCTTATTAATCTTAAGCTTAGTAGTTATTTTTCTAGTTAATGGATTAAATATATTTCCCATTGAAATAAGTATAAAATGATATAATCCGAAAGCTATATATGTATAACCTGAGCCATGCCAAATTCCATTTAATAGCCACACGACTAATAAAGCAATTAGACTAATAATTAAACTAATATTATATGCAGAAATTTTGCCTTTAAAAACCTTCCTAATTTTTTTGCTAAACTTTGATAAAGATATCGGATAATAAACATAATCCTTAAAAAATCTTCCTAAAGAAATATGCCATCTAGTCCAAAATTCAGAAATCGATTTAGAAAAGAATGGTCTTTCAAAGTTTTCATGTAGCTTAACATCAAATATTTCGGCACTTCCCATTACTATATCCATAGTTCCTGAAAATTCCATATATAATAATACGGTATAGAATATAGCGGCTAATAATGATATTGAACCATTATAATCATTATAATTTGTAAAAATTGTTTTAACAAAAAGATTTAAACGATCGGCAATTACTATTTTCTTAATCATTCCATATAAAATACGTAAATAACCATAACGAAGATTTTTAACAGTAACTTTATTTTCATTAAATAAGCTAGGAGCTACTTCATTATATCTACAAATTGGCCCCTCTATAATTATTGGGAAAAATGATAAGAATAGTAATAACTTTAAAAAATTACGTTCCGCCTTTATTATTCCTCTATTTACATCGACAATATAGCTTATTGCCTGTAATGTATAAAATGATATACCTATAGGTAATAAAAACCTTGGAATTTTCATTTGAATATTTAATTTAAATAATGAAAATATATTATTAATATTTAAACAAAGAAAACCATAATATTTTAAAATAACTAAAATTAATAAATTTAAAGAAATTACTAAAATTATTAATAGCTTATTTCTTTTTTTAAACTTTTCACCATCTAAGGTTTTGTTCTTTGATATTTTTAGACCAATAAGATAGATAGAAATTGCAGTAATAGCAAGATAAATTAGTAAATAGCTGCTAATTAAAATATAGAAAACAAGGCTTGCGATTAAAAGCACTATGTACTTATATTTTTTCGGAGTAAGAAAATATAATAATATTACAATTGGTAAAAATATAAGCACATAGTATAGTGAAAAATAAGAATTCATCTTACTTTTCTAATTTTAAACGATTTATTAAATAGGCCAAGTTTTCTAAAGAATTAAAATTATCACTTACTATCTCCTTTGGTGGAATAGTAACATCAAATTCTTCCTCTATCTCAGCTATTAATGCAATTATATTTAATGAATCTAATAAATGATCGTCTATCAACTTTTTTTCTTTATCATAATCAATTGATGGATTAATTCCTTCTAATATTTCTCTTAATTTTTCCATAGTATCCTCCTTTATGAATTAATCAAATATGTTTTTACTTCTTCTCTAATTGTTTTTATTTCATTATCTACAATCACTACCACCTTAGGTAAATTACGACTTAATAGTAATGAAATACCCTCACACATTGAATAAGCACCTGCCAAATTAAAAACCAAATAATCGCCAAGCCTAAGCTCTCTAGTATTAAATTGTCTAACCAAAACATCATTAACAGTACAAAGTGAACCACAAACAACATATTCCTTTTTATCCAAATTAATATCTGGATATACATCTATATTAGGAATTTTGGTTGCCATAAACTGACCATAATAGCTAATATGATGTATTCCGCCATCGACAATAGCATAGCTTTGATTATAATTATTTTTAAGATCCACGACCTTGGTAATATACTTACCACAGCTAGCCACTAAGCCTCTTCCAAGCTCAATTACCAATTGACCTTTGAAATTCATATTAGAAATAAGACTCTTAATGTTAGATAACAACATGGCCTCATCAAATTCAACTTCAGTGAAATAATTTACAGGTAAGCCTAATCCATATTCTAGCTCTAAAACTGTAAAATTTTGTTCAGTTTGTAATTCGATAATTAAGGCATCTAAAAGCTGAAGCTCTTTTTCAATTTTATGAATCGATTTCTTTTGAGTCTGGGAATAAAATTGAATTCCTAAGATATCAACTAAATCATTTATTTTATTATCATTAATAACTTTGATGATATCATCCTTATCTAAACCAAATTGATTATTACTAGTAAGCCTTAACAAAACCTTGATTTTACTATTCTCCCTAATGGCTTTAGTTTTTATCAAATCATATTGATTAAGCGATTCTATAGTAAAGATACTATCCTTTGAAGCCAAATTAAGAATTGTATTATCATCTTTATATACACCTGAAACCACTATTTTTTCCGGCTTTATATTTTTGTTAATACATATTTGCAGCTCCCCTGGCGAACAAACCTCTAGTCTTTGGACAAATTTATCAACGTAGTTGGTAATTAAAGGATTAGCCTTCATAGCATAGCATAACAAAGCTCTATCTTGAAATACCGTCTTTAAATATTGCGCCCTTCTAGCCAATTCATTAATATCAAAAACGTAGGTTGGACATTCGTAATTACTAATTAACTTTTTAATATTATTACATCTCAAACTAAATACGCCTCCTTTAATAATTTTCGATCTATTTTTCCATTTTTATTAAGTGGAAATGAAGCAAGCTTAATTATTTTAGATGGAATCATATATCTAGGTAATACATTTTGTAATTCTTTTAAGATTTCTATTTCCCCTATACTACCATCGTAAAAGCCTATTAGTTTACTTTTCTCACTTAAAAAAATTACGACAGCTCGATTCACACCTGCAATTTTATTTATATTGCATTCTATTTCTTCTAATTCAATACGATGACCAAGATGCTTGATTTGAAAATCCTTTCGTCCTTGAAAAACTAAATTCTTATTTTCATCATAATAAGCTAAATCGTTTGTTTTATAGACTATATCGATATAGTTATTGTGTAAAGGATTTTGAATGAAGCTTTTTTT
>DVKU01000186.1 GCA_018715825.1 Candidatus Avacholeplasma faecigallinarum | reverse complement strand
GTCGAATTTTTTGGAGCGGTTTTTCTTGTTTTTAAGCACTGATAGGTTGTATTATAGAAAGTGTATTAAGGAGGAAAAATATATGTTAGTAGGAAAAGTAAAATGGTTTAATAATGAGAAGGGATATGGGTTCATTGTCAAAGAAAATTATGATGACATTTTTGTTCATTATAGTTCCATTTTAGATGATGGTTTTAAGACTTTAAATGAAGGACAGTTAGTTGAGTTTGATCTAGTTGTTGGCGAGAAAGGCTTACAAGCTCAAAATGTTTACAAGATATAAAAACTTATTGTAAACGCTTTAGTAAAATGGTATAATTAAGTTAGAAAAGGAGTGATATATATGAAGGTTGAAATTGTAGGAAAAAATGGATTTACTCCATCTGATGCCAACAAAGAGTATGCCATAAAAAAATTGAGAAAGCTTGAGGATATATTATCAGATTATGATAATGTTAATGCAAGAGTAGTTTGTAAGGTATATAAGGCATATCATAAGGTTGAGGTTACAATTCCCTCTAAAAATATCATACTTCGAGCTGAAGTAATGGATGCTGATATTTATGCAGCGCTTGATGGTGCTATCGATAAGCTTGTTAAACAGGTACGTCGCTACAACGATAAAACTAAGGATAAGCTTGGTAAACAAGGAATTCGTAGTTTTGAAAAAGCTGAACCAAAAAATGAAAGAATTGTTAGAGATAAGCATGTTGAATTAGAGCCAATGACTGCTGAAGAAGCTATGGATCAAATGGAAATGTTAGGCCATGATTTCTTTGTATATTTAGATAAGGCTACTAGAAAAACTAATGTTATTTATCTTAGAGCAGATGGTGATTACGCCATAATTGAAACTGACGAGAAAAAATAAATAGTAGTTTAGAGAGGCATAAAAGCCTCTCTTTTTTTGTGAAATTAGATATTATGATAATAAAATATTTTTACTCGATTATTGAAAAAAACGATTAATTATAGTATCATTAATGTTAGAGACTTTAGAAAGGATAAATCCTTTTTAGGATAGATTGGATTTTTATGGGATTAAAGAGATTATTCGATTCAAGTTATAAGGAGTTAAAGCGTTGTGATAAGTTAGCTTACAAGATTGAAGCATTAGATAGTGAAATGCAAAAACTTTCTGATGAAGAATTAAAAGCTAAAACACAATATTTTAAAGACCAATTAAAAGAGGGTAAAACACTTGATGATATTTTAGTAGAGGCATATGCTGTTTGTCGTGAGGCAGCTTATCGTGTTACTAATATGAAGGCTTTCCATGTTCAGTTGATAGGTGCTTGTACTATTCATGGTGGTAATATAGCTGAGATGAAAACAGGTGAAGGTAAAACTTTAACTGCTGTTTTTCCTGCATATTTAAATGCCTTGACTGGTAAAGGTGTTCATATCGTAACTGTAAATGAATATCTAGCTGGACGTGAAGCACACGGTGAAATTGGAAATATTTATAGATTTTTAGGTCTAACTGTTGGTTTAAATTTAAGAGAGCTTGATCGTAATCAAAAGAAGGAAGCTTATTCTTGTGATATTATGTATTCGACAAACTCTGAGTTAGGATTTGACTATTTACGTGATAATATGGTTCCTTCTATAGATGATGTTACTCAGGTTAAGGGCTTGAATTATGCAATTATAGATGAGGTTGACTCAATTTTAATTGATGAAGCTCGTACACCATTGATTATTTCTGGACCAACTAAGGATGATAATGGATTATATGAGAAGGCTGATACATTTGTTAAATCTTTAACTGAGGATGATTATAATATAGATGTAGAGTCAAGAACAATAACTTTGACAATCCCTGGTGTAGAAAAGGCTGAAAGATTTTTCAAGGTAAAAAATTTATATGATGTTGAAAATGTTTTGTTAGTTCATAGAATAAATAATGCCTTAAGAGCTGTTTATATTTTCTCAGACGGTAAGGAATATGTTGTTCAAGATGGAGCTGTTTTAATTGTTGATGCCTCAACAGGACGTATTTTGAAGGGACGTCAATTTTCTGAAGGTCTTCATCAAGCAATTGAAGCTAAAGAGGGCGTAGAAATTAAAAAGGAGACAGTTACAGTTGCTACTATAACATATCAAAATTTCTTTAGAATGTATAATAAGCTTTCTGGTATGACTGGTACTGCTAAAACTGAAGAAGAGGAATTTAGAAACATATATAATATGTATGTTGTTGAAGTTCCTACTAATAGACCTGTAATTCGTAAGGATATGCCTGATTTATTATTTTTAACACCAGAATATAAATTTAAAGCTATGGTCAATGAAATAAAAGAGCGTCATAGTAAAGGCCAGCCTATTCTAATTGGTACTGCTAACGTTGAAACATCAGAGCTTGTTCATCGTATGCTAGTTAAAGAGAATTTACCTCATGAGGTTTTAAATGCTAAAAATCATGAGCGTGAGGCTGAAATTATAGCAAAAGCTGGAGAAATAGGTGCCATTACATTATCTACAAATATGGCTGGACGTGGTACAGATATAAAGCTTGCAGAGGGCGTTAAGGAGCTAGGTGGACTTGCTGTTTTAGGTACTGAGAGATTTGAATCAAGACGTATTGATAACCAATTACGTGGTCGTGCAGGACGTCAAGGTGACCCAGGCTATTCAAGATTTTTTATCTCTTGCGAGGATGATTTAATTATTCGTTTTGGTGGTGATTCATTTAAAAACCGTTTGGCTATGTGCATTCGTTTGATGTCTGAAGGTGATGAATCCAAGCCACTTGAAAATAAGATTTTAACTAAATTAGTAACATCTGCTCAAACAAAGATTGAGGGAATAAATTTCGATTCACGTAAAAATATATTAAAATATGATGATGTAATTCGTAGACAAAGAGAAATTTTTTACGCTCAACGTCGTGAAGTTATAAAGGCTAAAAACTTAGATATTATCCTAAAGAAATTAATGAAATCAGCCATAATTGATGTCGTTGATCAATTTATGAATTCTTCAAAATTTGATGATGATAAGCTTGCTCAATTATTTAATGAGAAATTATTTAGACCTAATATGGTTGATGTAAATGTTATTAGAGCCTATGAAGATGATCAGGATATAATTGAATATTTATATAAAATAGCTTGTGATGATTTTGATAAGCGTATTGAATTTATAAGGGATATTTTAAATAAAGCTGTTCCTGATGACATTAAAGCCCAAAATCCTAATATCGTTGAAGACAATGTTATGTTCCAAATTAAGAGAATCATATTACCTATATTAGATAGAAACTGGCGTGAGCATATTGATGATATGGCAGGCTTTAGACAGGGTATTCATTTACAGTCATATGCTCAAACTAACCCATTAGAATTATATCAAAGAGAAGGATATAATAAATTTGAACGTTTAACTAAAAAAATTAATCAAGAGGTATTGATTACTGCAATGCATACAACTATGGGTGTTCAACGAAGAGTAGTCGACACTCCTAAAGATGAGGATACCTTAAAAGGATTACATACAAATCAAGACCAAAATACAATTAGAAAGAACACACCAATTGTTAAGGATAAGCGATTTGCTAATGTAGGTGCTAATGATCCATGTCCATGCGGAAGTGGATTGAAGTATAAGTTTTGTCATGGAATAAAAAGATAATATAAAGATGGCTATGAAAAATTGTTTTCATA
>DVKU01000185.1 GCA_018715825.1 Candidatus Avacholeplasma faecigallinarum | reverse complement strand
GTTCGTCACATTATAAATAATACGCAGGATAGTGTTGTTAATGTCGATAAATTAACGTACGCCGGAAACCTGGAATCACTTGCTGATGTTTCTGGTTCTGAACGCTATGTTTTTGAACATGCGGATATTTGCGATGCTGCTGCAATGGCGCGGATTTTTGCTCTGCATCAGCCGGATGCAGTGATGCACCTGGCTGCTGAAAGCCATGTGGATCGTTCAATTACAGGCCCTGCGGCATTTATTGAAACCAATATTGTTGGTACTTATGTCCTTTTGGAAGCGGCTCGCAATTACTGGTCTGCTCTTGATGGCGACAAGAAAAATAGCTTCCGTTTTCATCATATTTCTACTGACGAAGTTTATGGCGATCTGCCTCATCCTGACGAAGTAAATAATAAAGAAGAATTACCCTTATTTACTGAGACAACAGCTTACGCACCAAGCAGCCCTTATTCTGCATCAAAAGCGTCCAGCGATCATTTAGTCCGCGCGTGGAAACGTACCTATGGTTTACCGACCATTGTGACTAATTGCTCTAACAATTATGGTCCTTATCATTTCCCGGAAAAATTGATTCCATTGGTTATTCTCAATGCTCTGGAAGGTAAAGCATTACCTATTTATGGTAAAGGGGATCAAATTCGCGACTGGCTGTATGTTGAAGATCATGCGCGTGCGTTATATACCGTCGTAACCGAAGGTAAAGCGGGTGAAACTTATAACATTGGTGGACACAACGAAAAGAAAAACATCGATGTAGTGCTCACTATTTGTGATTTGTTGGATAAGATTGTCCCGAAAGAGAAATCTTACCGCGAGCAAATTACTTATGTTGCCGATCGTCCGGGACACGATCGCCGTTATGCGATTGATGCTGAGAAGATTGGTCGCGAATTGGGATGGAAACCACAGGAAACGTTTGAGAGCGGGATTCGTAAAACAATTAATTGGTATTTTAATAATAATGATTGGTGCCGACGAGTTCAGGATGGCTCTTATCAACGTGAGCGTTTGGGGTTAGTTAAATGAAAGGAATTATTTTAGCCGGTGGTTCTGGAACAAGGCTTTATCCAATTACAATGGGGGTTTCAAAGCAGCTATTGCCCATTTATGATAAACCGATGATTTATTATCCATTATCGGTTTTAATGCTAGCAGGTATACAAGATATTCTTATTATTACAACTCCAGAAGATCAACAAGGGTTCATAAGATTACTTGGGGATGGATGCCAATTTGGTATAAATATTACATATGCAATTCAGCCAAGTCCAGATGGTTTAGCTCAAGCATTTATTATTGGTGAAAACTTTATTGGAAATGATACAGTATGCCTTGTGCTTGGAGATAACATCTTTTTTGGACAAGGTTTTACTCCCAAAATCCGGGATGCTGCAAAAAGAACATCAGGTGCCACAGTCTTTGGATATCAAGTAATGGATCCTGAGAGATTTGGAGTGGTGGAGTTTGATAGAAATTTTAAAGCGTTAAGTATTGAAGAAAAACCTGCTAACCCAAAATCAAATTGGGCTGTCACAGGATTATATTTTTATGATAATAATGTCATTGATATTGCTAAGAGTATTAAACCCTCCAAACGTGGTGAATTGGAAATTACTGCAGTTAATGAAGTTTATCTCAAAAAAAATATTTTAACTGTTGAATTACTAGGCCGAGGTTTTGCATGGCTTGATACAGGAACTCATGACAGTTTGATTGAAGCTGGCAGTTTTGTAGAAACAGTTCAAAAAAGGCAAGGGATGATGGTAGCCTGTCCTGAGGAGATAGCTTGGAGGAATGGCTGGTTAAGTAACGAAAAACTTTATGAGCTTAGCCAAAATTTAATTAAGAACCAATATGGCATTTATCTTCTTAAACTATTAGAAAATAAATATATAGATTAATAATATGAAAAATCTAAACCTTAAAGTGTTTGGTGATGAACGCGGTTCATTGATTTCGTTTGAGTCAAATAAAAATATACCTTTTGAGATTAAAAGAGTTTATTATATATACGCCACAAGGGAAAAAATAAGTAGAGGGTTTCATGCCCATAAAAAATTAAAGCAAGTTGTTGTTGCTGTTCACGGTTCTTGCGATTTCTGTGTCGACAACGGACTGGTTCGAAACACTTATCATCTAAACTCACCATCTCAAGCATTATTGATTGATTCTTTATGCTGGAGAGAGATGCATAATTTCTCTGAAGACTGTGTCCTGATGGTATTGGCTAGTGATTATTATGATCCTGATGATTATATTCACGATTATAATAGTTTTTTGAGGTATTTAAATGCTTAAATTAGTTGAGTATGATCGGACCTTTCTTGATTTAAGTATGAAATGGTTGTCGGATCCAGAAATAGCAAGTTTAGTTATGGTGCCTTCTTTCACTAAAGTACAACAGGAGTGTTTTTTTAATTCTCTTCCAACAAGAGAAAATTATTATATCAAGGGATTAATATACAATGGATATCCTATTGGGGCTGCAGGTATAAAAAATATATATAAAGAAAAAGGTGAGTACTGGGGATATATAGGTGAGAAGCAATTTTGGGGAAAAGGTATAGGAAAAGATATTATTCGGCTCATAATTAATAATGCAAAAATACTTGGGCTTACATCTTTGTATTTAAATGTTCATAGAGATAATGAGCGCGCACAAAAACTATATGAAAAATATGGGTTTATTAGCATGTCTGTTCGCGGCAGTGTAATTTTGATGGAGCGGAGTATTTAGTGAATATCGTATTACAAAATATAGAAGACAAAATTATCCAACATGGATATTATATTTCTTTATCCCAGGATAGTTTGATAAATAATCTATTTTCGAGGAATGACTTTTTAAAGTATCAAAGTAAAAAACAGAACAAAAATTATATTATATTTACATTAATTAATAAACAGTCTGATGAGATTAGCATACAGCTTGTAACTTGCTATGACTTGAAGGAAAAGGGACAGATATTTTTTTCTCCAATTACGGGAGCATTTTCAGATATATATATGCCGCTAAAAAAAATAGATGTGCAAGTTTTAACGGATTTTTTACAATATATTGAGGTTTATATTCAAATACACTTTAGCGCAAAAAAAATAATATATAAACTTCCTCCTGAATTATATAACTGTGAAGATAATAACTGTCTGTTAAATGCTTTTCATAATAGGTCATGGGAAATTCATAACATTGATCTTAATTTTCATTTAGAGTTGATAAGTCTAGATGAATTTAGACGTGGTTTAAGTAGCGGTACACGTCAAAGATTAAATAAAATAAGTCGTGGAGATGTAGAATTTAATAAAGTTAATGATGAAGCTAATAGATTTTTGGTATATGAAACGATTAGATTAAATAGAAAAGCGCAGGGTTATCCTATGACTATGTCTTGGGATAATCTTAATGATCTTTATTTATCCTTATCTGAGGCTGTAAGCTTCTTTACGCTGAAATATAATGAATCTATAGTTGCATCTGCAATATGTTTAGAGTTGAGTCCAGAAAATATATATGTTTTTTATTGGGGGGAAAATCCTGAGTTCAGGAAATTATCCCCTATTGTAAAATTAGCCGAACAATTATATTCTTTTTATTTGCAAGCAGGATGTCGCACTTTAGATATTGGTATATCGACGGAAAACTCTAAACCTAATCAAGGGTTAATTGATTTTAAGAAAAATATTGGGTGTAGTCTAACTAAGAAAATCACAGTTGAGAAAAATTTAGGGAGGTAATATGAATATCGAATTCTTAAATTTAAAAAAAATAAACCAGCGATTTGCCGATGAGATTCGTTTTTCATTTGAGCGAGTTTTAGAATCTGGGAGATATATTCAAGGTAATGAACTTAAGATGTTTGAGGAAGAGTTTGCTTCTTTTTGTGGCGTTAAGCATTGTATCGGGGTCGCAAATGGCCTTGATGCGTTAGTTTTGGTTTTAAAAGCATGGAAGTTAATGAATAAATGTAAGGACGGTGATGAGGTTATCGTTCCCTCGAATACTTTTATTGCATCAATACTGGCTATAACAGAATCTGGGCTCAAACCAGTATTGGTGGAACCTGATCCCATAACAAATAATATAACGTTATCTTCTATAAGGTCTGCAATTACATCTAAAACAAAGGTTTTACTACCTGTCCATCTCTATGGAAGCATATGTAATATGTCTGAAATAATGGATATTGCAAAAGAAAATGATTTGCTTGTACTTGAAGACAGCGCTCAGGCACATGGCGCAGTACATAAAGGTAAGAAGGCTGGAGCTTGGGGAGATGCTGCTGCTTTCAGTTTTTATCCCGGGAAAAACCTAGGGGCCTTAGGAGATGCTGGGGCTGTAACTACGAATGATAGTGATTTAGCCATGATTATTCGTTCTCTTGGCAATTATGGCTCAAGCAAAAAGTATAACCATATCTATAAAGGAGTTAACAGCCGTCTTGATGAACTACAGGCGGCAATTTTAAGGGTTAAATTAAGGTATTTAGAAACAGACATTATGCAAAGGCGTGCAATTGCTCGCGATTATTGTAATAATATTAAAAATAAATATGTATTGTTACCCTGCTCATCCGTCCCGGAAGAGCATGTTTGGCATCTATTTGTAATAAAAACGGACAGAAGGGTTGAACTGAAAAGCTATCTTGCCGCTAATGGTATACAAACATTAGAACATTATCCTGTGCCACCACATAAGCAATTGGCATATAAAGAGTGGTCATCCAAATCATACCCTATATCGGAAAAACTTCATCAGAGTGTGTTATCATTACCACTTGATCCTACAATGAGTGAAGAAGAGGTTCGATATGTAATTAATATAATAAATGGTTTTAAAGGATGAAAAAATTATTAACAGTAACCTTTTTTACCGGGATGTTAACTTTTTTCAAGATGATTTCCGGTTTTATAATATCTAAAATTGTTGCTATTTACACTGGACCTTCAGGGATTGTTCTGTTTGGTCAAATTCAGAGTATTGTATCGGCATTAAATGGTGTTATTAACTCCCCGGTTGGTCCGGGGATTGTTCGTTTTACTGCAGAAAATCATAGGAAAGGATTAGAACATTGCTACAAGTGGTGGATTGCAGGTTTAAGTTGGGTATGTATAATATCAGCAATTATCATCCCTCTTAGTATTACACTTTCATCTCATATTGCTTTTTGGACGCTGGGGTCGGAAAAATATTCATGGGTTATAATTTTAACAGCATGTTTATTACCACTAACGGCAATAGGGACATTCATATCGTCAGTAATAAACGGATTTCAGAATTATAAAGTATATGTTTTATTAGGTATAATCTCAGCTTTTTTATCGTTGATTATAATGATTGCCCTAATAGTATTTGGTAAAATTAATGGTGCTCTGCTAGCAATATCAGTACAAAATGCTTTAATAGGAGGGGTGATGATAATCTATGCATCATCACAACCGTGGTTTAATTTGCGATGGTTGTATGGGAGAGTTCATAAAACTTATTACAAAGATATTCAACGCTATATCGTCATGGCGATAACAAGTGCTATTGTTGTTCCTGGCTCATTAATTATAGTTCGCAATATAATAATTCATTATGTAGGCTGGACAGAAGCTGGTTATTGGCAAGCTGTTTGGAAAATATCTGAAACCTATCTTGCTATTATTACAATCGCATTAAGTACGTATTATTTACCCAGACTTTCTTCTTTATCACAAAAAGATGATATAATAAAAGAAATATCTTCTTCATTAAAGATAATAATCCCATTGGTGATGTTTTTCTCAATGGGTATTTATTTATCTAGAGATTTTATTATTTCTTTATTATTTACTAAAGAGTTTTTGGGTGCACGTATGTTGTTTCAAGTGCAACTAATTGGTGATATTCTTAAGATTGCAAGTTGGTTATATGCATATGTAATGATTTCAAAAGGGATGACTCAGTTATTTGTTATTTCTGAAGTGTTATTTTCTCTTTTATTTATATCTTTTTCTCTCGTCTTTATTAGGTGTTATGGCCTGATTGGAGTTACTTACGCATATTGTTTGAATTATTTTATTTATTTGGTTTTTTCTGTTGTTGTTGTAAAAAGGGCTAAGTATGATTAAGAATCATGTTTCAGTTTTCATAGTGTCTTATAATCATAAAAATTTCATAGATTGTTGCATAAAGTCCGTTATTGCACAATTATCTGCTTCATACGATTTAACTGTAATAGACAATTGCTCTGTTGATGGAACCGTTGATGAGTTAAAACGGCTAAATAAAATATATAAATTCTCACTTATAATGAATGACCAAAATTATGGTCTCCCATCCACTTTAAATAAAGCATTATCTTTAGCATCTGGGGAGTACATATGCTTTTTAGCTGCTGATGATTATATGATGTTTGATAGATTAACCACGCAGATATCTTTTTTGAATCAGAATCAACAATATTATGCTTGTGCGGGGACTCAACTCAAGGTGGATGATTCTAATGTGTTATGCGATTTGAGCAAACAAAAAAACATAATATCATCATTTACCGTAATTGATAAAAATAATATATTTAAATCTACAAATATAATATACTCCCCTACATCGATTTATAGAACCGAAGTATTAAAAAAGATAGGAGGGTATAAGGAGGATATTTTAATAGAAGATCTATATATATATTATAAAGCTGCATCTTTAGGCTATAAAATGGCTCTTCTTCCAAATTTGTTTTGTTTTTATCGAATACATAAGGGTAACAGCCATACAAAATTAAAGTGGATGTTTGAAAATAAGTTAAAAATCCTAGCAGAATTCTCAGAGCAATCATTTTATAGAGATTTGTCTGATTTAATTCATTTAGAAGGCTTTTACTCTTTATCTCAACAACATAAAAAAGATGCAATAAAAATACTTCCCAGGGTTTTACATAGGCTCGATAGTAAATACTTGTACGCTGGTTTATTTAATTTGCTTCTTAAATGGTGACTCTATTTATGGAGATTATATTATTTATTTCATTGTCGCTTTTTTTAATATTGGTTTATAGGGTTATAGCAAACTTTTCTGGTGTGCTTGCTTTAGATTTTATTTCTTTTTGGTTTTATACTTATATCGTATTTGCTTTTTTGGGTTCTCTAATAATTATAACAGGGTTTGGTGATGATAGTTATTTTGTGCAACCGCTATCTGCACATGCCAGGAATGTTTTTTTTGGCGGTTCGTTGATGGTTTTATATGCTGGGTTAGGTACGTTTTCAATTTTTTTATTAGTATTGTCATTATTTTTAGGTAAGCATAGGTATAAAGAAAAATTAATTGAAAAATGTACTAGTGAGTCTTATGACAAGATAACATTAGCAATGCTTTTTATTATATTGATGCTTGTATTTTTTTACTATCTTATTAGCACTTTCCCAAGCCCATTATATTTGGGTTTGATAAATGCATCATCAGAAGATATTGCATTAAGGCGCATTGAAGTTACTAAAAATCTTAGCAATATTGCTAATACATATATTATCTCAATAGGAATGTTAATGTCGTATATCGTTTCTTATGCATACTTGGCACTTTTTTCAATTCATAAGAAATATCCTATTCGTACATTCCTTTCTGTATTAATTGCTAGTATATTCATATTATCAACAGGTGAGAAAGGACCTTTTTTATTCTATATATTAGGAGCCTTAATATGTTGTTCATATGCTCAGGGGAAAATCAGAAGAGTATCTATTAAATTGATAGCCATAACGCTTTTTTTTCTTTTTTTAATTTATTTTATCTTTGTGTCGAGTGAATTATCTATGATTACTGCTCTTATCTTCGATAGGATTTTTATAGCTCAGGTAATATCAGTTTATTTATCATTTGATTTTTATTCAAACTTAGGAGATATTGGTTTTGCTTCGCTGTCAAATATATTTACTAAGTTATATGACTCTAAGAGTGTGATGCCAGCATCAGAAGAGCTAATGTCAGTTTATTATCCTGAGATGCTTAAATTAGGTGGATGGAATGTTAATGGGTTATTTATTTCAGAAGCATGGGCAAACTTTGGTGTCCTGGGGGCAATTATTTCACCTGTAATTGTAGGTATAGAAAATGGTATTTTGCTAAGTATTTTGATGAAGATAAAAAAGAGTCCAATGCAGTGTGCTTTTTATGCCTATTTTACAGTTAAGTGTGTTTATTTTTTAACATCCTTTAATGCATATCTATATCATTCAGATTGGATTGTATGCTTGTTAGTGCTTGTGCTGATTTGTTTTCTCAACGCTATAGGAAAGCATTTTATTCTAAAATACAAATAATATTATGGGAGGGTGGGGTGAAAAATACAATTGCTGCATTTGATTTATGCGATACCCTTGTCAAAGGGAATACTACATTTATTTTTTTGGATTCATATTTTAAAAATAACAAGAAATATACCTTATATAGAAAAGTAAGTAGACTCTTACCATTTCGTGTTTTATTAAAGTTTTTGTTTTTATTTCGCCTTGATTTAAATAGAAAATTAGCATTGCGTTTCCTTAAAGGGCAAAATAAACTTGCTTTACAAAAACATGCAAAATATTTAGTGGATAATGTCTTCATTTTTAATGACGACATTGTTACATTAATAAAAAAATGTGTCGATTGTAAATTAAA
>DVKU01000184.1 GCA_018715825.1 Candidatus Avacholeplasma faecigallinarum | reverse complement strand
ATAAAATATATTATAAAAAAAACCACCAGTATAGGAAAAATTATAAGTTATTTTAGTATAATTCACTAATTTAACCAATAGTACCTTCCATGGTGGTTTTTTAATTATAATTAATTTAATCTAAAATTCTTAAAATCATACATTTTAAATATAGCTGTTCTGATGATTGCAGTAAGGCTGGGTGGTCAGGGGATTGAATTCTAAAATCAAGAAATTGAACTCTTCTTTTACTATCGATGCTAGCCTCTTTTAGCATAGTCATAAAAAGCTCTGGCGTCATATGTTGACTGCAGCTAAATGTTAATAAATATCCACCAGATTTTATATTTTTGATGGCTTGTAAATTAATCTCTTTATAGCCTTTATAGGCTTTTTTTACTGTAGTCTTATCCTTGGTAAAAGCAGGAGGATCTAATATGATAACATCAAACCTATTTTTAACCTCTTCACTACGTAAGTAATCAAATACATCAACACATTTTACTTCTAGTTGGTTATAATTATTCAATTTAGCATTAACCAATATATCATCACAAGCTCTTTGAGAAATATCTGTAGCTACTACACTTTTAGCATTATATTTACAAGCATGAAGGGCAAAGCCACCAACATTAGAAAAGCAATCTAATACATCCTTACCATTAACATAATATTTCAATATATCACGATTAAGCTTTTGGTCTAAAAAGTAACCAGTTTTTTGGCCATTTTCAATATCAACAATAAATTTAATTCCATTTTCACATACTAAAACTCTTGGATCAAAGGTATTGTATAAAAAACCTTTAATCTCCTCTAAGCCTTCCTTATACCTAACAGGTGAGTCACTACGTTCATATATGCCTAATGGTTTAACTAATTCTATCAGTAAATCAACTATCATTTTTTTAATTTTTTCCATTCCTAGGCATAAAAATTGAACAGAAAGATAGTCACCATATTTGTCAACTATCAATCCTGGTAAATAATCAGCCTCAGCAAAAATTAGTCGGCAACAATCATAAAAATTTAAATTTTTACGATGTTCAATTGCCTGTAGCATTCTTTTTTTAAAAAAATCCTTATCTATTTTTTCATCCTTATTTAAAGATAAAAATCTAACCATTATTTTAGATGAAGTATTTAAAAAGCCATAGCCTATGAATTTCTTATCATAGGATAATACCTCGCATATTTCTCCATTTTTAATTTCACCTTCAAAGGAATTTACTTCATTATTATAGACCCATGAAAAACCATCTAATTTTTCCTTTTCTTCATTAGGATTTAAAATTACCTTTAGCATAAATACCTCCTTATGTATAAAGAAATTAGCACCAATTAGGTGCTAATTTTAATTATTTTGTATCTTGACTTTTATTTTCTTTATTTGATTTTGTTTTTGTTTGCTTACTTCCTTTAGGTTTTGCCAAAATACCATCAACTATCAATAATAAAGCAACTAAGATAATTAATATTACAAATATCCACAATACTGTAACATCAGAGAATAAAGGTTTGGCAAATAAATATGTACCTAATGTTACCAATACAAGCGCAACAACTAACCACCAAACAGGATATCTATCATTATTTCCCTTTTGATGATAATAGGCTCTAAAAATTTCTACACAACCTCTGCACCATAAGGCAAGACCTAAAATGGCACAAGCACCGCCGACATTAATAACCTTAAATTGTTGTAAAATACAGCCTAAGGCAATAAGAGCTAAGACTACAAATTCAATGATTGTTAAAACCTTAATAACGCCATTAGATCTGCTTCTAACCTTCTTTAACAAGAATAATAATAGGTATAAAACAATACAAATACAAATAATGATATTAACTATTTGCATTCCCCATGATTTCCAAAAAACCCAATCTGGAGTTTTATCCCAAACAGGCATAAGCATCACTGCTAAGATTAAGGCAATAACACCTAATACAATATATCCCCAAAACCATTTAGTTTTAGTTGGATGTAATAATTTATTAACTATTTTTTTCATTTTATCCTCCCTAATACAATGATATTATATAATAAAAAATTTATTAATTAAAGATATTATTTTATTTCTTTTAACGGTTAAATTGAGCATCATATAATAACTTGTATCTTCCATTTAATTTTAGCAGTTGTTCATGATTTCCAGATTCACAAATTTTACCATTTTCAACCACAAAGATAATATCAGCATTTTTAATTGTTGATAGTCTATGAGCAACAACAATTGTAGTTCTTCCCTTACTTAATTCATCTAATGATTTTTGAATTAACACCTCGGTGGCATTATCTAAAGCACTTGTTGCTTCATCTAGGATTAAAATTGAAGGGTTTTTTAAAAAAACTCTAGCAATAGATAGCCTTTGTTTTTGACCACCTGATAATTTGACACCACGTTCACCAATTTGCGTATCATAGCCATTCTCTAAGCTTAGAATATAGTCATGAATATTAGCTCTTTTACAAGCCTCAAAAATCTCTTCATCAGTAGCATTTTCTTTACCATACAAAATATTTTCTTTGATACTGCCATTAAATAAAAATACATCTTGCTGAACTATGCCTATATTACCTCTTAAGCTTCTAAATGATAATTTATTAATATCGTAGCCATCAATATAAATATTGCCAGCCGAAACCTTGTAAAAATTAGGAATTAGATGACAAATAGTAGTTTTACCGCCACCTGATGGACCTACTAAAGCAACCGTCTTACCTTCAGCAATTTTAAAGGAAACATCATTTAAAACACCCTTTGTTGTTTCATATTCAAAGGAAACATTTTTAAATTCAATATTGCCCCTTAATTTTTCAACATAAATGGCATCCTTATCCTCTACCTCCTCAGTAGCATCCATTATTTCTAAGAATCTTTTAAAACCGGTAACACCATTTTGATATTGTTCAACGAAATTAATTAATGTCGTAAGAGGTGTAATAAATAAATTAATTGATACTACAAAGGTTACGTAGCTAGCCATTTCCATTTCATTAAAAATAACTAATATACCGCCTACTACTAAAATAACAACATTAAATAAGTCAGTTATAAAAGTAGTTGAGGAAAAAAACTGTCCCATAGATTTATAGGCAACACTTCTAGATTTGACGTAATTTTCATTACCTACTTCAAACTTTTCTAATTCCTTTTGTTCATTAGTAAAAGCCTTAGTAACTCTTATTCCCGTAATAGATGATTCTAAAGAAGCATTTATTTGAGCAACTGATTTACGAGTTTCTAAGAATGCCTTATTCATTTTCTTTCTCATTGCCAAAGTAATTATAACTAAAAAAGGTACACAAGCAAAAATAACCAAAGTAAAAATCCAATTTATAGAAAGTAAATATGCAAATGATAATATTACAGTGATACCACAAATAAATAAATTTTCCGGTCCATGATGAGCAAGCTCAGAAACCTCCATTAAATCGTTAGTCATTCTAGACATAATCTTACCTGTTTCATGTTCATCATAATATGAAAAAGGAAGCTTTTGAAGCTTTGTAAACATATCCCTTCGCATATCCGCTTGCATCTTTACACCAATAACATGGCCATAAAATTGGACAAAATAGCGTAATAACATTCTAATGATATAGCAAGCCAATAGACAAAGACCAAAAATTATAATAAATTTAAGTTTTTCATCTAAAACAAAATCTTCATTAGGAACAATTTTATTTAAAACTGTATTTGTTAAAATTGGATATCCCATGCCTATTATAGAAATTAATAATGAAGCAAGCATATCTAATATAAACATTCCCTTATACGGCTTATAATAGCTTATAAATTTTTTAAACATAATTCACCTCAATTAAAAATGTGGCTATTTTAAGCCACATAATATATTAATTATGATTGTTATTATCTTTTACAACTACATCGTGAGCTCCACCCTCAACTATTGAAACACTGCTTACTAATGTAAGTCTAGCCTTCTGCTGAAGTTCAGGAATTGTTAAAGCTCCACAATTACACATAGTTGAACGAATCTTACTTAGAGTAATAGCCATATTATCATGAAGTGATCCAGCATAAGGAACATAAGAGTCTACACCTTCAACAAATGAAAGCTTTTGAGCTCCTCCCATATCATATCTTTGCCAGTTTCTAGCTCTAGCTGAGCCTTCACCCCAATATTCCTTCATGTAATTACCATTTATTAAAACCTTATTTGTAGGGCTTTCATCAAATCTAGCAAAATATCTTCCTAGCATACAAAAATCACAACCCATAGCAAGAGCTAAGGTAATATGATAATCATGAACTATTCCACCATCTGAACAAATTGGAACATAAATACCTGTTTCCTTATAATACTCATCTCTAGCCTTGGCAACCTCAATAACGGCGGTAGCTTGACCACGACCAATTCCTTTAGTCTCACGAGTAATACAAATAGATCCGCCACCAATACCAACCTTAACGAAGTCAGCTCCACATTCTGCTAAGAATCTAAAACCATCCTTGTCAACTACATTACCGGCACCAATTTTAACCTTATCCTTATAAGTTTTACGAACGAAATCTATTACATGCTTTTGCCAAGCTGTAAAGCCTTCTGAAGAATCTATACATAAAACATCAGCACCAGCCTCAACTAAAGCTGGGATTCTTTGTTCGTAATCTCTAGTGTTAACACCAGCACCAACAATATATCTTTTATTAGAATCTAATAATTCTAAAGGATTTTCTTTATGGGATGAATAGTCTTTTCTAAATACAAATGCTACTAAGCAACCATTTTTATCAATAATTGGTAATGAATTTAGCTTATGCTCCCAAATAATATCATTAGCTTCCTTTAAAGTAGTTCCTTCAGGGGCAGTAACAAGCTTTTCTAAAGGTGTCATAAAGGTTTCAACCTTTTCAGTAAGCTCCATTCTGCTTACACGATAATCTCTACTACTTACGATACCCAAAAGCTTAGAATTAGGTGTTCCATCCTCAGTAACAGCTACTGTAGAATGACCATTTTTTTCTTTAAGCTCTAAAATATCCTTTAAAGTTTGATCTGGACGAATATTTGAATCTGAAGTAACAAATCCTGCCTTATAGGACTTAACCTTTCTAACCATTTCAGCCTGGCTTTCAATTGATTGAGATCCATAAATAAATGAAACTCCTCCCTCTCTAGCAAGTGCTACAGCCATAGTATCATTTGATACAGATTGCATAATTGCTGAAATTAAGGGTGTATTCAAAGTGATTGCAGGTTGTTCACCTTTTTTAAACTTTACTAAAGGTGTCTTTAAAGAAACATTACTAGGAATACAATTTTCATCTGAATATCCAGGTACTAATAAATACTCACTAAATGTATGTGATGGTTCATCATAATAAAATGCCATATTTAACCTCCAAAATACCTATTTGAATTATTTTAACAAATCATTGTGTTTTTTTCAATACAACAAATCATAATTTTTGTATATATTTACATATTTTTTCATTTATAAAAATAGTAGGATAAAATCCTACTATTTTTGAGACAAAATCTTATTAATTAAATCTGTTATATGAAGAGTAAAATCAACGGTTTGATCTGTAGTTTCACCATCAACATGTAATCCATTACTATCCTTAATATATTCCTTCATATAATAACCAACACAGCTTCCATTTTTCAAGCCAAAGATAAATGGAATATGTATTCTAGGAATTAAGGTATCTACAACCAACTCATCAGATTTAAATCCTATTTTTTCTACAAGCTGATAATATTTCAACTTATAATCTAAGGTTTTACAATCCCTTAAATCTTCAATTTCCTTAAATACACTTATAAATCTAGGATCATAAACATAAATTTCTGATAGACCCATCTTTTTACCTATTTCATTTAATTCACTTATGATAGCCTGACAATTTTTACACCATGGTCCACCAATTAAAAATAAACCAGTTGAAAAATTATTTAAATCATTTATTAATTCTTCATAGGAAATAGATTTAAAAATGTGATTTTCATCATTAAGATACTCATATTCTAAACAAAAATCCATAGTTAACACCCTAACCTTTTTTATAATCTATATAATTTTTATATAATTCCTGTCTATTAATCTTACAAAGCCTGCTAACCTCTTTAATTGCCTCATTAGGTTTATATCCTAAGGATATGAGTTCATCAATCTTCTTATAGGGATTAACTTCCTCTTTCTGTTCATTATAGCCTTCTACAATCAAAACTATTTCACCCTTTAACGGCTCTAAGCATAGGGCTTGGCTTATACTTAAACGTATATACTCCTCATAGGTTTTGGTTAGTTCTCTAGCAATACAAATATTACGATCACCAAAAACCTCTAACATATCCTCTAAACACTCAAAAATACGATGAGGAGCCTCATAAAAAATTATTGTATGCTCAAAATATTTTAAACTATTAAGTTCTGTTATTCTCTTTGCTTTTTTACTATCTAGAAAGCCGTAAAACATATATGGCATTGGCACCATACCAGAAGCAATTAAAGCACTAATTCCTGCCGAAGGACCTGGTATAGTACTAACAGCAATGTCGTTTTCAATACAAGCCTTAACTATTTTATATCCCGGATCAGAAATAACTGGCAATCCAGCATCAGAGATAATAGCTATATTCATTCCATTTTTTAATTCATTTACAATTACATCAGTTTTAATATCTTGATTAAATTCATGATAGCTTTCTAATTTTGTATTAATAGAAAAATGATTTAATAAATGAATAGAATTTCTAGTATCCTCTGCATACACTTTATCAACAGACTTTAAAACTTCTACAGCTCTAAATGTCATATCATTTAAATTACCTATA
>DVKU01000020.1 GCA_018715825.1 Candidatus Avacholeplasma faecigallinarum | reverse complement strand
TAATTTTTTGATAATCAGATAAAATATTCTGGTTTAAAGATGATTTTAATTGTATCATAAATATGATAGAATAATTATTTGTATGAATGCCAATCAGTTAAGGAGGCTATATATTATGGCTGTAAAAATTCAAAACCAATTAGGTAATATTGATATTTCCAATGATGTTATTGCAACAGTTGTTGGTGGAGCTGCTACTGAAATTTTCGGTATTGTTGGCATGGCTAGTAAGAATCAAATTCGTGATAATTTAAATGAAATTTTACGTCGTGATAACTATTCCAAGGGTGTAGTTGTTCGCCAACAAGAAGATGGAGTAGCTATTGACGTTTATATTATTGCAGGTTATGGTACAAAAATTTCTGAAGTATGTCGTAATGTACAAAGTAAAGTAAAATATAACTTAGAATCTATGCTTGGAGTTAAAGCTGAGTCGGTTAACGTCATTGTACAAGGTGTACGTGTTATTGGAGATTAAATATATTTTGGAATCTAGACTGCCAAGGAGGATAATTTTAATTTGAAAGTCGCTAAGATTACTGAGTCAGAGTTCCGAAAAATGGTACTGACAAGTTCTAATAAGTTAAATAAAAATGCTGAATTTATTAATTCATTAAACGTTTTTCCAGTTCCTGATGGTGATACAGGAACCAATATGAGTTTATCCCTAGCTAGTGGATATAAATATGTTTCAGAATCAATATCTACTAAGGTAGGGGACCTAGGAGTAGCTTTAGCTAAAGGTTTGTTGATGGGTGCTAGAGGTAATTCAGGTGTTATTTTATCTCAAATTTTCCGTGGTTTTAGCAAGAGTATGGCTAAAAAAGAAAATTTAACAGCTCAAGATTTAGCAGATGCAATTACAAGTGGAGTTGAGACTGCATATAAAGCAGTTATGAAACCAACTGAAGGAACTATTTTAACAGTTGCTCGTAAAGCTGCTGAAGCTGCTAGAAATACAGTAAAAAATACAGATGATTGTGTTGAAGTTATGGAAGCAACTTATGAAGCTGCTAAGCAAGCATTGGCAACAACTCCAGAACTTTTACCGGTTTTAAAAGAAGTAGGTGTAGTGGATTCTGGTGGTCAAGGGCTAACATTTGTATATGAAGGTTTCTACGAAGCTTTATCAGGAAATATTACCGATGATGAGCATGTACCTAATGTAGAAGAAATGGACGAAATGGTAAATGCTGAACATCATAAGAGTGTCCAAAGTCAGTTACATACAGAGGATATTAAATATGGTTACTGTACTGAAATAATGGTAAAGTTAGGTGCAGGGCGCTTAGTAGACCAAGAATTTGAGTACGATAAATTTAGAAATCATTTGGCTGAAATTGGAGACTCTTTACTAGTAATTGCGGATGATGAAGTTGTTAAGGTTCATGTACATACTGAACATCCAGGCAAAGTTTTATCCTACGGCCAAGAATTCGGTTCTTTAATCAAGGTTAAAGTTGACAACATGCGATTACAACATGAAACTATTCTTGAAAAAGATGAAGATAATAATAAAGATGATGTAGAAGCTAAGAAGTTAGCTGATGCTAGAAAGAATGCTGGCGATTATGGAATATTAACAGTTGTTTCTGGAAAAGGATTGAAAGACTTATTTATTAGTTTAGGTGCAACAGATATCTTAGATGGTGGTCAAACAATGAACCCAAGTACACAAGATTTTGTTGATATTATCTCTGCTAGTTCAGCTAAGAAATTCATTATTTTCCCTAACAACAAAAATATATTCCTAGCTGCTAAGCAAGCAACTGAATTAGTAGATATTCCTGTTAAGGTTGTACAATCTAGATCTGTTTTGGAGGGATTGTCAGGAATATTTGCATTCAATCCGGATATGGATCTTGAAGATAACGTAACAGATATGGAAGAAAATATATCTTCTGTGAAATCTGGTCAAGTAACGATCGCAGTTAGAGATACAACTCTAAATGGTAAGGAAATTAAAAAGGATGATTATATGGGAATTGTGGATGGAGATATTACAGTTACTGCTAGTGATTCTAAAACTGCTGCAATTTCAATGGTAGAATCAATGCTTGATGATGATAGTGAAGTTGTAACTATCATTTATGGTGAAGATGGTAATGAAGCTGAAGCTAAAGAAATTGAGCAGGCAATTCTTGACATCGATGATGACTTAGAAGTAGAGATCCACGAAGGAGATCAACCTGTTTATCCTTATCTAATTTCTGTTGAGTAAAATATTTTATTATTTTAAAGGAGTGGGAGATATGAGTTCTTTTGCTCCTTTTTAAGTAGATTTTAAAAGGGGTGATGTTGGTGAATTTGGGTGATTCAGTCGGAGTTTTACGAGGCGTTGGTCCTAAGAAAATACAGGCTCTTAATAAATTAGGAGTTAATACGATTGAAGATTTATTGACATTCTATCCTTTTAGATATAATGATATTGCGGTCAAAAGTTTAGAAGAGATAAATAGTCAAGAAAAAGTTACGCTGAAAGGAATAGTGGCATCTGAACCTGTTTTAGTAAGATTTGGTAGAAAAAAGAGTAGGTTAAATTTTAAGTTATTAATTAATCATGACGTGATTGGTGTAACGTTTTTTAATCAACCATGGATATCAAAACAGGTAACTACAGGACAAGAGCTAGCTGTATATGGCAAATATGATGCTTTGAGGCAAAGTTTATCTGGCATAAAGATAATCTCTAGAAAGACTAATGATTTTGTGGGAGTATATCGTTCGTCTAAAGATATCAAGGAAAGTGTAGTTAAGCAATTAGTAAAACAAGCATATGATGAATATAATTCCTATATTAGAGATGTTGTTCCTGAAAGCATTCGTATAAAATATCATTTAGAGAATAGAAAGCAAATGATTCATGATATGCATTTTCCTTCGACGAAAAAGGAGGCAGATTTGGCTAGAAGAAGTGCAATATTTGATGAATTTTTTAGTTTTGAAGCTGGTCTTCAACTTTTAAAAAGGGATAATCATAAAAATATGGGGTTGAGGATTAAGTATAATAATGAAAAATTGAAAGAGTTCATTAAAGGATTGCCTTTTGAATTAACGAAAGCACAAAAAAGAGTAGTAAATGAAATTTGTGCAGATATGTTAAGTTCAAATCATATGAATAGATTGCTACAAGGTGATGTTGGATCCGGTAAGACTATTATTGCTGCAATTGCTATGTATGCTACAGTAACTGCAGGTTTTCAAGCAGTATTAATGGCTCCGACGGAAATATTAGCTCAGCAACACGCAGAAAAATTAGCTAATTTATTTGAGCAATATGGGATAAGTGTAGCTTTAATGACAAGTTCTTCATTGAGCAGAGTAAAAGTTAAGAGAGAATTATTAAAGCATTTAAAAAATGGTGATATTGATATTGTCATTGGAACACATGCTGTTATCCAAGATAATATTGAATTTCACAATTTAGGATTAGCTATTACTGATGAACAACACAGATTTGGTGTTAATCAGAGAAGAATTTTAAGGAAAAAAGGAGTTAATCCTGAAATTTTAGCTATGACTGCTACTCCTATCCCTCGTACATTAGCAATCACTACGTACGGTGAGATGGATGTGTCTATAATAGATGAACTTCCAAAAGGGAGACAACCTGTTAAAACAAGCTGGGTTAAGAAGAAACAAGTAAAAAATGTATTTGAATTTGTTAAAAGGCAGCTCGAATTAGGAACACAAGCCTATATTATTTCCCCTTTAGTAGAAGAATCTGAATTATTAGATTTACAAAATGCAGAAGAAGTTTTTGAGAAGGCAAAAGAATACTTTGGTTCTGAAAAAGTAGCATTATTACATGGAAAGATGGATGCTAATGAAAAAGAACAGGCCATGCAAGCTTTTAAAAATAAGGAGGTTTCCATCCTTGTTTCTACGACTGTTATTGAGGTAGGGGTAGATGTTCCTAATGCTACTGTAATGATTATTTTGGATGCAGATAGATTTGGTCTAGCCCAATTACACCAACTTCGTGGAAGGGTAGGACGTGGTAGTAAGGAATCATATTGTATTTTAGTGGCAGATCCTAAGAGTGAGTATGGTAAAGAACGTATGAAAATAATGACGGAAACTAATGATGGATTCTTAATTTCGCAAAAAGATTTAGAATTGCGAGGTCCTGGTGAAGTTCTAGGGAAAAAGCAGTCAGGTTTACCTGAATTTAAAGTGGGGGATCCAGTAGTAAATTTGAATATATTACAAGTTGCTCAAGAGGAAGCTCATAATGTTGTTTTTAGTCCTAATTTTGAAACAAAGGAAGAGAATTTTGAATTAATCAAGCATTTGAATAGACAGTTTACTCAAGAGGAAATTATTGATTAGGAGATGGTAAAGATGAAAAAAATTGCTGTTGACGCTATGGGTGGAGATTTTGCACCACAAAGTGTAGTTGGGGGTGTAGAAAAGGCAAGAAATAAATATCCGGATCTCAGATTTATGTTATTTGGTGATGAACAGAAGATAAGAAAAATTCTGACAAGTGATAAAAATATTGAAATTATCCAAACTACTGAAGTTATTGACATGAATGATGAGCCAGTTAAAGCAATTAGAAGAAAAAAAGATTCTTCTTTAGTTAGAGCAGCATATGCTGTAAAAGAAGGAAAGGCTGATGCATTGTTTTCTTGTGGAAATACAGGAGCATTATTAGCGGCTGGTTTATTAATTGTTGGTAGAATAAAAGGGATTGCTCGTCCAGGATTACTGTCAACTCTACCAGTATTAGCTAAAGAAGGTGGAGCATTTAATCTTTTGGATAGTGGAGCTAATGCTGATAATAAGCCAGAACAGCTATATCAATATGCTTTATTGGGAAAATATTATGCTGAAAGTGTTAGAAATATTAAAAATCCAAGAATAGGTTTGTTAAATAATGGAACTGAGCCACACAAGGGAAGTAAATTAACACTTGAAGCACATAATTTAATAGCAGCTAATAGTAGTATTAATTTTGTTGGTAATGTAGAATCAAAGGATATTTTGAAAGGTGTTTGCGATGTAGTAGTAGCAGATGGCTTTACTGGTAATGCAGTCTTGAAGGCTATAGAAGGTACAGCCGGTACAGCTATGCATCTCTTAAAAGATACTATAATGTCAGCTGGTCTACTAGGAAAAATTGGTGGTTTATTATTAAAACCAAGTATTATGAAGATTCGTAATAAAATGAGTGCATCTCAATATGGTGGTGCAGTATTATTGGGAGCTAAGGCCCCAGTTGTAAAGGCTCATGGTGCATCAGATGCAGAAACAGTATATTATACAGTTAAACAAATCAATGATATGCTAGAAAATGATATGTTATCGAAATTTACAGATTATTTTAACAAGAATGTATAATTCTAAACTAAGCTAGACATTTAATAGTAAAATTAGTAAACTACAAGTAGTAAAAAATTTGAAAGAAGGCAAATTTATGTCAGAAAAAGAGATATTTGAAAAAATTTCTGAGATTATTGAGGATAGATTTGAAATAAAAGCAGATGAAATTACAGAAAATTTAAATTTTCAAGAAGATTTAGATGCAGATTCAATTGATATCGTGGAATTTGTCCTTGAATTGGAAGATGTATTTGGTGCAGAAATTCCAGATGAGGATGCTGAAAATATTCATACTGTTGGTGATGCTGTTAAATATATATATAGTCATCAAGGATAATTTAAGATGGAAGCTGGCACATATAGCCGGCTTTTTTGGTATAATAAATAAGTCATAGTTGTTTTGAATTTTTTATTCTCCACTGTATAATGATTGATTACTTTATATAACGGAAAATATGAAATTTATTAATTTTATTAAGGAGAGGTATTAATGATTGAAGGATTACAAGAAATGTTAAAAAGAGATTTTGACATCACTTTTAAAGATGTAGACTTATTGGATGCGGCATTTACTCATGCATCGTATGTAAATGAAAC
>DVKU01000183.1 GCA_018715825.1 Candidatus Avacholeplasma faecigallinarum | reverse complement strand
ATAAAATATTTTCTAAACTATTTACCAATAAGAATGTAAACCTAAATACAATAAAGAAGGATTTAATCTCTGGTAAAAGGCTCACCTTAAATATATTTTCTCATAGCGTTATTAATCATATTTATATCGCAAAATTCTCTAATAGCTATTTGTATAATGAGCCAATTAGTAATGGGTTATATCTTATAGTAGCTAATCAAATTAGAGGATTACTACAAAGTCGCTTTAAAATCGTAAACGTTGACGATATTAGACTAAATTATGAAAAACGCTATGAGAATATTGATTATTATGTTGATGCTTATATAAGCGTGATAGACTTAATATGGGCATTAGTTAAAACTGTTTTAAAAAGGTGATAAAATGCAGCATCCAATTTCAGAATTATTAAATGTTAGTATGAAAAGCCTAAAGGAAATGATAGATGCTAATACTATTATAGGTAATCCAATAACCTATAATGGAGTTATAATTATACCTGTATCTAAAATTCATTTAGGTTTTGTTAGTGGTGGTAGTGATATTAAGCCAAACTCCAATAAGGAGGATCCATTATTTGGTGGTGGTACAGGTGGAGGTCTATCTTTAAGCCCGATTTGTTTTTTAGTTGTTAATAATAACGAGGTTTCTGTATTATCTATAGATAATTCAACTCATTTAGTTGAAAAGCTTATGGATGTTTTTCCTAAGATTTTTGATAAGGTTAAGGAATTGAAAAACAATAATTTTAAAATTTATGAAGATGAATAGCAATATTTGTCTTTTTTTATTTACAAATAGAAATTGTTCGTAATTATTTTGTTGTAGTATAGGAATTATAAACTTTAAATGTTATAATAAAAACGGAAAGAAAGGGATAATTATGAACTTGTTATTATTTTTAACACCAAAAGAAGATACTAGCTATTTGACAATTGATTGTACTATTCGTCAGGCCTTAGAAAAAATGGATTTTCATAAATTTACCGTTATTCCTTTAATTGATGAAGAGGGTAAATATGTTAAGACCATTTCTGAAGGTGATTTATTAAGATTTATTAAAAATGCTTGCAATTTTGATATAAGCTTAGCTGAGGAAATAAGATTAGATGAAATAGAATGCTATAGACCATATGAGGCATTAGATATTAATAGTAAATTAGAGAATGTTATCGATATGTCTTTATCTCAAAACTTTATTCCAATGGTAGATGATAGAGGAATCTATATTGGAATAGTAAAACGTAAGGATATTATTACTTATTTGTATAAAAATTTAAAACCATAAGGAGCTAAAATGAAGCAAAAATATTATGCTTTGATGGATGATGAAAATAAATTGATTTTAACATCATGGGATGAAGCCAAAGAATATATTGCTAAAATGAATAAACCTAAATATAAATCTTTTCAATCTATTGAAGAAGCCCAAGCCTTTTTAGATGGCACAGAATTAGAAATTTTAAAACCAGCAGTATTTATTGATGGTTCTTATGATCCAGCTACTGGCTGCTATAGCTTTGGGGGAGTATTTATGTATGATAATCAAATTATTAGTTTTAATAAAAAATATCTTCCCGATGAATATTCAAGCATGCGTAATGTTGCAGGAGAGATTAAAGGAGCCGGTTATGCCATAAATTATGCTGTTAATCGTGGGATTAAGGAACTTCATATTTACTATGATTATATAGGTATAGAAAAGTGGTATACCAAACAGTGGAAGGCTAGTAGCAAAATAGCTTTAGAGTATGTTAATTTTTTAGAAAAAGTTAGAGATAAAATTAATATTTATTTTCATAAAATAAAAAGCCATACCAATAATTATTATAATGATATGGCTGATAAGTTAGCAAAAGAGGCTTTAGGAATTTAAAGCCTCTTTTATTAAATCTAGGTCGGAATGATGGAAGATGTATTTTCCTATTTTTTCCGTATTTTCTTCACCTTTTCCGGTTATAAGAATGATGTCATCGTCTTTGGCTATTTTAATAGCTAAGCTAATAGCCTCATAGCGGCTTAAGGTTAAATAGTAATCCTTGTCTTTAATATCCTTTATTAGATCGATAAAAATATTAAAAAGACTTTCATTTTTAGGATCCTCTGATGTGAAAATAGTTATATCTGCAAGGTTTGTAGAAATTAAGCCCATTTTAGATCTTTTAGTTGTATCCTTTTCCCCCTGTGCCCCTGTAATATGAATTATCCTTCTATTGGTTATAGATTTTATATTGGATATTAAGTTTTCTAAAGCATTAGGAGTATGAGCATAATCGATAATAAAGGTTTTATTTTTCTTTTCATAGACCATAAAACGACCCTTAACCTGTTTTAATTCTTTTATGGCCGATTTTATTGTTTGGATATCAATTCCTATTTCATAGGCATAGCTGATGCAGGCTAATAGGTTATACATGTTATATTTTCCAAATAAATTGGTATAAAATGTTCCTAAATAATATGACTTATAATAAACATCAAAAATAGAGTGATCTAAAAAAATTTTATAATTTGTTATTTTATAATCTCCATGATTAAAGCCATAGGTAACAATTTTAGCTTTAGTATAATAACGAATTCTTGTAGAATATTTTTCATCAGCATTAATGACAGCTAGTGAATTTTTAGGCATTTGTTCAAAAAGCTTCATTTTACATAAAAAGTATTGATTCATAGTTTTATGTGTATTTAGGTGTTCGTGTGTTAGATTTGTAAATATGGCTCCTTGAAAATTAAAATTATAAATTCTATTATCTAATATGCCTTCACTAGAAACCTCCATAACTAAATCATGAATGGATTGTTTTTGTAGTGTTTGGTAGGTTGGATATAAAAATTCTGGTCCTGGTGTTGTATTTATAGTGTCTATATGTTTATTTAAATAGTTTAATCCATTCGTTCCTAAGTAAGCAGAGTTATTTACCTTGTTTAAGATATAGCTTAATATGGTAGCTGTTGTGGTTTTACCATCAGTACCGGTAACACCGACTGTATATATTGTTTGGTTATAGTTATAAAATATTTGTAAAATTCTAATATATTCTAATTTAGGATCTTTAACATATAAAAATTTATCACCTAGCTTATGGTGATTAGATATAATTAGGCAGGCTCCTAATTCTAAGGCTTCATTTATAAATTTGTAGCCATTATTTTTTTGTCCTTTTATACAGACAAAAATAAAGTTTTTTCTAACTTTTTTAGAATTGGCAGTAATGCCCTCAACGTTAAAATTTAATTTTGTATCAGGATAAAATTGGGAAATGTGCACATAAATCATCCTTCTTT
>DVKU01000182.1 GCA_018715825.1 Candidatus Avacholeplasma faecigallinarum | reverse complement strand
TTATATCATCTGCTTCATATAGGTCCTGTTCAAATTGCTTTATTCTCTTAATATTTAAAAATTCCTTTATATAGGCAATTTGCATTCTAAATTCATCAGGCATTGGTGCTCTTCCAGCCTTATACTCCTTCATAAGCTCATGACGAATAGTCTTTTTTCCAGCATCAAAGGCAACTAAAATATTATCATATGAGCTTTGAGTCAAATGATTCATCATTCTTACAAATGCATATATAGCATTTGTATATAAGCCTTTTGAATTTATAGATAAAGTACCACTAGATGCCGTACCATAATATGCTCTATACATCAATGAATTTCCATCAACTAAAATCATTCTTTTCACTAAAAACACATCCTTTATGCAACTACTACGTTTATTATACCAAATTTCTACTTTTTTTACATAACATTATAGACAATTTATATAAAAAAGGTAGACAATTTTATGTCTACCTAAATTTTATTTTTTTACTGGAAGAATAATAGGATCTTTAGCATTATCAGAATGCTTATATAAAACTATTATTCTACCTATAGTTTGAACTACATCTATATTAGCTTTTTCAAAAAATACAGTCGCTTCTTCAAATGTTACTAAAGAATTTTGTAAAATAGAAATTTTAATTAATTCATGCTTATTCAAGTAATTTAATACATCAGTAAGCATATTTTCATTTAAACCATCCTTACCAATTTGAAAAACCGCCTTTTCCTTTTGAGCTAAACTTTTTAAAAAGGCTTTTTGTTTAGGATTAAGCATTATTATTCCTCAACAAATTCCTTAGCATCATAAGCATCAATTAAAATTTTCATCATATCCTCAACCATTGGTACACGAGGGTTAGCTGGAGAGCATTGATCCTCATAAGCTAAATATGCAAGCTTTTCTACATTAGCCATATAAACATCTCTATCTAATCCTTGGCTTTGGAAATTCATCTTGATACCAACACGTTTAGCTAACTCACCACAAGCCTTAGCATATGATTCAACACCCTCTTCTACTGTTGAACAAGGAAGACCTAAAATACGAGCAAGTTCAGCATATCTTTCATCAGCACGATAATAATTATACTTTGGCCATGTAGATAATTTTTGAGGCTTTTGACCATTATAACGAATTGTATATGGTAATAAAATTGCATTAGCTCTACCATGAGGTACATGGAATTCTCCACCAATTTTATGTGCCATTGAGTGATTCATACCTAAGAATGCATTAGCAAAAGCCATACCAGCAAGTGCAGAAGCATTATGCATTTTTTCTCTTGCCTCAGGGTCATTTTTACCATTATTATATGAACGCTCTAAATACTTAAATACCATCTTTATAGCTTGAATAGCTAGACCATCTGTAAAATCACTTGCTAGAGTTGAAACGTAAGCTTCAGTAGCATGTGTTAAAACATCCATACCAGTATCAGCAGTTATAGACTTAGGTAAAGTCATTGTTAAAGCAGGATCAATAATAGCAACAGTTGGAGTTAAAGAGTAATCTGTTAATGGATACTTCTTATGCTCCTCTTTATCAGTAATAACAGCAAATGGTGTAACCTCAGAACCTGTACCTGATGTTGTAGGAATACAAACTAATTTAGCCTTTCTACCTAATTCAGGATATTGGAAAGCACGCTTACGAATATCCATAAACTTCTGCTTTAAGTCATTAAAGTTAACTTGAGGCTGTTCATAGAATAACCACATACCCTTAGCAGCATCCATTGAAGATCCTCCACCTAAAGCAATAATAGTATCTGGCTCAAATGAACGCATTAAAGCGACACCCTTTAATACTGTTTGAATTGATGGATCTGGTTCAACATCACAGAATAATTGATAAGGAACCTCAGGAGTACGAAGCTGTAATTGATCTATAACCTTATTTACATAGCCTAAATCAACCATTGAACGGTCTGTAACAATTAAAGCCTTCTTCATTTCCTTCATTTGATGTAAGTATTCGATAGAATCTCTTTCAAAATATATTTTAGCAGGAACCTTGAACCATTGCATATTATTTCTTCTACGACCTACTTTCTTAATATTTAATAAATTAATAGCACTAACATTACCAGCAACTGAATTATGACCATATGATCCACATCCTAATGTTAAAGATGGGATAAATGAATTATAAACGTTACCAATACCACCGAATGTAGATGGTGAATTCCAAATGATACGAATTGCAGGAATGATATCTCCAAATTTATCAGCAAGGGCTTGTGAAGCTGTATGAATAGCAGCAGAGTGACCAAGACCATTAAATTCAACCATCTTTTTAGCTAATAATATTCCCTCATCAGAAGATGTTGCTTTTAACATTGCTAATACAGGAGATAATTTCTCTCTAGTTAACGGCTCCTCAACGCCTACACTTTGACATTCACAAATTATTATAACAGTATTGTCAGGAACCTCAATACCTGCTTCTTGAGCTATCCATTTAGCAGACTTTCCAACAATATTTGGATTTAATTTAGCATTTACACAATCTTCCTTTTTGTTAACGCCAAACATAAAAGCTTCAAGTTTCTTCTTATCTTGCTTAGAAGCAAAGTAAACACCAAATTTTTTAAATTCTGCAACTGTAGCATCATAAATTTCTTGATCAACAATAACAGCTTGCTCAGAAGCACAAATCATACCATTATCAAATGCTTTAGACATTACAATATCATTAACAGCTTGACGAATATTGCATGACTTTTCCATATATGCAGGTACATTACCAGCACCTACACCTAAAGCTGGTTTACCACATGAATAAGCAGCACGAACCATTGCATTTCCACCTGTTGCTAAAATTGTTGCAACACCAGGATGCTTCATAAGAGCAGTTGTAGCATCCATTGATGGATGTTCAATCCATTGAATACAATTTTCTGGAGCTCCTGCAGCAATTGCAGCTTCATAAACAACTTTAGCAGCAGCTACACTACACTTTTGAGCATTTGGATGAAAACCAAAAATAATAGGGTTTCTAGTTTTTAAACATATTAATGATTTAAAAATTGCTGTTGATGTAGGATTTGTAACTGGCGTAATACCAGCAACAACACCAACTGGTTCAGCTATTTCTGTAACACCTGTAACATCATCCTCACTAATAACACCTACAGTCTTCAAACGCTTCATATTGTGTGTAACATATTCACACGCAAATAGGTTCTTTGTAGCTTTATCCTCAAAAACACCACGCTTAGTTTCTTCAATAGCTAATTTTGCAAGTTCACCGTGCTTATCAAGGGCAGCAACACTACATTTAGCAACAATATAGTCAATCTTCTCTTGAGTGAATGATGCATACTCAGCCAAAGCCTTTAATCCCTTTTGTACTAAGGCATCTACCTCTTCTTGAGGTGTTAAAACCTTTTCTTCCATAAAATCCTCCTAGTAATACATTCTCGCAATTATTATACCCTAATTGTTAGTCTTTTGTGCTAAGTAAACGTTTTTATTCAATTTTTTTTGACAAAATAAAATAAAAGAGATAATTACTTACCAATAATTATCTCATTACCATTATTTAATATTTTAGATTCATTAAGCTTTAAAAACTCCAAAGGAGAAAGATTAAATTTCGACAAAACATCTTCTATTTTGTCGCCATTTTTAGCAATATAGACTGAGTCTAAAGACCGCTTTTCGACTAACAACAATTGGTTTGCCTCTAATTTTAATTTATCTAAATCATTAAATTTTTCCAAATCAGAAATATCTAAATCAAATTTTTTCATTATATCCTTTAAAGAATCACCACTGTTTGTAAGATAAGTGTTATTGGTTTTAGAGGAATTAGGAATAAAGAGAATTTGATTTGGATATATTGTGTTTGAATACAAATGATTTATTGACTTTAATTCATCAACTGTAGTATTAAATGTTTTTGCTATACTATATAAGCTATCTCCTGATTTAACAATATATTGTTTCATTTGATTATAGCCATTTAAATAGCTACCTTGCATTTTCATCACCCATTTTAACTTATGCTATAACGAGCTTAAATATTGGGCCTTAACCCACTTAATCGGTTGTAAACCACATGACATTAAAAAATTATTGGTTTTTGAAAAAGGCTTTGAACCAAAAAAACCACGATAAGCTGAAAGTGGAGATGGGTGAGCAGATTCAATAATAAAATGCTTGCTATTATTAAGTAAAGCCTTCTTTTTTTGAGCATGACTACCCCATAGTATAAAAACTATTGGCTGATCTAATGAGTTTAATTTGGAAATAATATGATCAGTTAATATTTCCCAGCCCATATTACTATGTGAATAAGCCTCACCAAGCCTAACTGATAATACTGTATTTAAAAGTAAAACACCCTGCTTAGCTAAATACTCTAAATTTCCATCCTGCTTTACCTCAACACCTAAATCGTTTTGCATTTCTTGGTAAATATTTTTTAAAGATGGTGGTAGCTTTTCACATAACACTGAAAATGCTAATCCATGAGCTTGATTGGGCTCATGATAGGGATCTTGTCCTAAAATTACAACCTTTACATCTTCCATTTTAGTCATTTTTAATGCATTATATAAAAGATTGTATTGTGGAAAGCACGTATAATGTTGATATTCATAATCAATTTTATTTTTAAGTTCTTTATAATAGTCCAATTTTCGTTCTTGATCTAAAAATGTTTTCCAACTCATTTTACCACCTCATTAAGTTGATTATAGCACATTATGTCATATAATAAACAAAAAAAGCTTAAGGATAACCTTAAGCCTTAATTTTTATTACTTTAATTCAGCAAAATATTTGATTGTACGAACCATTTGGCTAGTATAAGAATTTTCATTATCATACCAAGAAACTACTTGAACTTGATATAAATCTTCACCAATCTTAGCTACCATAGTTTGAGTTGCATCAAATAATGAACCGTATCTCATACCGATAACATCTGAAGAAACGATTGGATCTTCATTGTATCCGAAAGATTGAGATTGGCTAGCCTTCATTGCAGCATTAATTCCTTCAACAGTAACATCAGAACCCTTAACAACTGCAGTTAAAATAGTTGTAGAACCTGTAGTTACTGGAACACGTTGAGCAGAACCGATTAATTTACCATTTAATTCAGGAATAACTAAACCAATTGCCTTTGCTGCACCTGTAGAGTTAGGAACGATATTAGCAGCACCAGCACGTGCTCTACGTAAATCACCTTTTCTATGTGGTCCATCAAGGATCATTTGATCACCTGTATATGCATGAATTGTGCTCATGATACCAGATTGAATTGGAGCATACTTATTTAAAGCATTAGCCATAGGAGCCAAACAGTTAGTTGTACAAGAAGCTGCAGAAATAATGTTATCTTCCTTAGTTAAAGTCTTCTCATTTACACCATAAACGATAGTAGGTAGATCATTTCCAGCTGGAGCTGAAATAACAACCTTCTTAGCACCAGCATTAATATGAGCTTGTGCTTTTTCCTTCTTAGTGTAGAAACCTGTACACTCTAATACTACATCAACACCAATTTCACCCCAAGGTAAATTTGCTGCATCCTTTTCTGCATAAATAGTAATTTTCTTTCCATCAACAGTGATTGAACCATCACCAGCCTCTACTGTGTGTAAGCCTTCACCGATGTGTCCACAATAACCACCTTGTGCAGTATCATACTTTAATAAATTTGCTAACATTTTTGGTTCAGTTAAATCGTTAATAGCTACGATTTCATATCCTTCAGCACCAAACATTTGTCTAAATGCTAAACGTCCGATACGTCCAAAACCATTGATTGCTACTTTAATAGCCATAATATTTTTTCCTCCTAAATAATGAAATTATTTTTTCCATTACTATTGTACCACCATATTATTTTTTAATCAATAAAATTTCTAATCGACATAAAAAAACAAAAAGATGTAAACGTTTTAGGTAAAATAGGCTAGTGAAAGGAATGATAAAAAATGAATTATATACCATATATTTTAGAACAAGGTGAAGGTGGAGAAAGAGGCTATGATATTTATTCACGTCTATTAAAGGATAGAATAATTCTTCTTACGGGTGAGATAAATGATGAATTGGCTTCAGTTTTAATTTCTCAGCTTTTATATTTAGACTCTTTAAATCATGACGAAATTTGGTTATATATTAACTCGCCAGGAGGCTCTATAACTTCTGGTATGGCAATATATGACACTATTCATTTTATTGAAGCTAAGGTTAATACAATTTGTATTGGTATGGCTATGTCTATGGGGGCTTTCTTATTAGCCTCTACTACTGGCAAACGATGTGCTCTTGCTCACAGTGAAATTATGATTCATCAACCCTATGGTGGTATGCAAGGTGTAGTCTCAGATATTGATATTCAAGCTAAAAGACTCTTAAGGATCAAAAAACAAATGAATACTTTATTAGCTAAGCACACATGTAAAACAATAGAGGAAATTGAACATGACACCGAAAGAGATTATTATATGTCACCAGAGGATGCTTTAAAATATAACTTAATTGACAAAATCATAACCAATAAAAAAACATTATAAAATAAAACAGCCTAGAAAGTATAAAATTCTAGGTTTTATTTTATATATATGCTATAATAAAAAAAATAGATTGCTATCAATATTAAGAAATGGTGGGGTTAAAATGATAAAACTTAGAAATTTTGGTATTGAGTATGATGATAAAAAAATTTTTAATCCATTTGATTATGATTTTAATGAAACAGGATTTACAATTTTAGTTGGTCCATCAGGTTGTGGAAAATCAAGCTTGTTAAAAAGCTTAATTAACCAAAATATTTATTCTGGTGCTATTTTTTATAACGATAATAATATCAATGAAATGGATTTTAGTTTATTTTTTAAAAATAATATTTCTTATATCAGTCATGATGATAATTTGTTTTATTATAATACAGCAAAAGAAAATATTTTATTATCAATTCATAATCTAAATAATGATCTTTATAACTATTATATTGATAGATATAATATGAGTAGCTTTATTAACAAAAAAATTAATGAGCTATCCCTTGGGCAACGTCAACTTGTCTTATTAGTATCAATATTTTTACAACCAAAGCCATATATCTTTTTAGATGAGGCTTTATGTAACCTAGATTATGATAATATCCATTTAGTAATGGAAGATATTAATAAGCTTAAAGCTAATCACTTTATTTTTTTAATAACTCATACTACGCAAATAATAGAGGATTATGCTGATTGTATTCTTACCATAAAAGATTATTCTTTAGTTGAAATTAAAAAAAACATAATTAATAACAAACTAATAAAACCAGATGAATATGGTGATTTCATATTAAGTCCTAACAAAATAAAATTTATAGCCACAAAGAAATCTACTTTATTATTAAGAATTCTCATCAGCTTAATTTTATTGGCTTTTATGATATTTTTTAATATACTTACCACTTCTAAAAATTCTTTTATAGCTAATACTATTTATCAACAGACCCCTATAGTTGAATATAATAGTGACATTTCAAATAGTATTTCGTATATAGACGTTGAAAAAATAAATAATAGATTCTCTACTGAATATAATAGTACCATTAGCATTGGACTAGGATACAGCGATCAGGTTAATCATGATTCAGTTTCAACAGAATTAACAAACATAAAGATTATTAAAATGACTGATAATCTTTGTAAAACTGGATTTTTAAAGCTTAATCATAACGAGGCTTTATTGCCTGATTTTTTACAAAAATCATTTCAAGAAAATAAATCAATTTTTATTTCTAGTGCCTTTGGCAAGCTATATGATAGTG
>DVKU01000181.1 GCA_018715825.1 Candidatus Avacholeplasma faecigallinarum | reverse complement strand
CAACTAATACATTAAATGAATTAGCTAATTATGATGATAAGGAAAATGAAGAAGAGGAAGAATTTGTATCATAATTTTAATTAAATATTGTCATTAGACTATTAAAATGATATAATTGTAGCGTATATTTTTATAAATTTAAAATGATGAAGAAGCAAAAAATCAATTAATTTATTTTAGAGAGAATGTTATTGGTGCAAGCATTTATAAATATTGATTCATGACACTTTGGAGTGCTTTTAATACAAGACGTACCAGGCGTTAACGGCAATGAGTGTTAGCATAGCTAAAAGTAAGGTGGCACCACGATAATACGTCCTTATATTTAAGGGCGTATATTTTTTTTAGAAGGGGATTATATGAATTTAAAGTTACCTACTATAAAAATAGGAAAAGTTATTCTTCGTGAGATTAGTGAGGCAGATTATATAGATTACTATATTATAGGTAGTGATGCTGAAACCACAAAGTATTTAAATTGGGGTCCATTTGTCAATCCACAGGAGGCTCTTTGGGTAATTAGAGAGATATTTTTAAAGAGACCTTTGGATAATTTGCCAATTGGCTATGCAATAACTTACAATGATGAAATGATTGGAATAATTGATTTTCACACATATTTTCCCAAGGAAAATACTTGCGAAATTGGTTATATTTTAAATCGAAGGTTTTGGAATAAAGGCATTATGAGTAAGTGCTTAAGAAAAATTACTGAAGTTGGCTTTAATTACTTAAATTATGATAAATTACTTGTAGGTCATACAATTGATAATGAGGCATCAAAGCATGTAATACTTAATAGTGGTTATCATTATGAATATGAAAGACTAGTAAATATAAAAAATCAAGATAAAATTGCCCTTTATTATGCACAGTATAGATATGAATTTTTAGGAGGAGTTTAATATGATAACAAAACCAAAAGGAACCTATGATATCCTTCCAAAGGAATCACAAAGTTGGCACAAGCTTGAGGATACTATTAGAAAAATATGTCATCTATATAACTATAAAGAAATTAGAACGCCAATATTTGAGTCATATAGTGTTTTTCATAGAAATGCTACAGACACATCAGATATGGTTACAAAAGAGACATATGATTTTGAAGATCGCTCTAAAAGATTAATTACCTTAAGGCCAGAAGGTACGGCTGGAGTGGCAAGAGCTTTTATTGAAAATAAGCTTTATGTTGAAGATCCATTATCAAAATTATTTTACATGGGACCGATGTTTAGATATGAGAGACCACAAAAGGGTAGAAATAGGCAATTTCACCAGTTTGGTGTAGAGGCACTAGGAAGTTCTAGTCCTTTAATTGATGCTGAGGTAATTGCATTAGGCACATCACTAATCCGTTCATTAGGATTAAAGGGAGTTAAGGTTAAGATTAATTCCTTAGGAGATGAAGAATCAAGAGCTAGATATAAAAGCGTCTTGGTTGAATATTTTAATAATTATAAAGAACAATTATGTGAAGATTGTCTAGTAAGACTAGAGAAAAATCCATTACGTATATTAGATTGTAAGGTATGTCGTAATAAAGGCTTTTTTCAAAATGCTCCTAAAATAAAGGATTATTTGAATGAGGATTCAAAAAAACATTTTCAACTTGTAACCGCTGCCCTAGATAAAATGCAAATCCCTTATGAAATAGATGATAATTTAGTTAGAGGTTTAGATTATTATTCACATACTGTTTTTGAAATAGAAGTTGATATAGAGGAATTTGGAGCTCAAAATGTCATCGGAGCAGGTGGTAGATATGATGGCTTAATTGAAGAGATGGGTGGCCCTAAAATTCCTGGTGTAGGTATGGCTTTTGGTTTAGAAAGATTGTTATTGGCTACTAATTTAGCGGGTAAGGATTTAAATAAAAAGGAAGCTATTCATATATATTTTATAGCCTTAGGCGAAAAGGCTCATGAAGAATGTTTGGCCATTGCTAATGTATGTAGAATAGGTGGATTGTCCTGCGATTTAGATTATTTAAATAAATCTCTTAAAGGTCAATTTAAGGATGCTGATAAGCATAATGCTTTGTTTACATGTATTTTGGGTGATAACGAGCTTGAGCAATTTAAAATTAACATTAAAGATAATACAACTGATGAGCAGCAAACAATTTCTTTATATGAGGTATATCCTTATGTAATTAATAAAATTCAAAGTCATTCAGCATGTTCAACATGTAAAGATAGAAAGGAATAAAAAAATGAAAAGAGTTAATATAAAAAACATAGTTTTAGGCGAAGAAAATAAAGTTGCAGGATTTGTAGAAAATATAAGAAATAAAAAGGCAATGTGTTTTATTGTTTTAAAGGATATAAGCGGTAAATTACAATTGACTATTGAAAAAGAAAAAAATCCACAGTTAATTGAAACATTAGATAAAATAACTGTTGATAGTGTTATAGAAGCCAAGGGATTAATTGTTCAAAGTGATTATGTTAAATTAAATCATATGGAAATGTATCCAACTGAAATAAATATCCTATCAACTGCCTCACCATCTCCTATAGTTGCACCTAAGGGTGAAGAGACAAATATTGATTTAAGACTTGATTATCGTTGGATAGACTTAAGAACTGATAAAAATACTTTAATGTTTAAAACTCAATCTTATTTTATTGCTAAATGTCGAGAGTTTTTATTACAAAAGGATTTTATAGAAATTCATACTCCTAAATTAATAGCTGCTGAATCTGAATCTGGTGCTGGTGTATTTAAGGTTGATTATTTTGATAGAAATGCATATTTAGCTCAATCACCTCAATTTTATAAGCAAATGGCAATGGCTGCAGGTTTTGAAAGAATTTTTGAATCTGGTCCAGTTTTTAGAGCTGAAAAATTTGCCTCTAGAAAGCATGCAACAGAATTTACAGGATTTGACTTAGAGTTTTCTTACATTGAATCATATGAGGATGTAATGCATTTAGAAGAGGAAATGTTAACCTATGCACTTAAAGGAGTAAGTGAAAAATATGGTCAACAAATAAAAGAGGTATATGGAATTGATGTTGTAGTTCCAACCCTACCATTCCCAAGAATTGATCTACATGATTTATATGACGAATTGGAAAAAAGATATAATTATGTAGTTGATGAAAGTGAGAAGGGTGATCTTACAACTGAAGGTGAAAGATTATGTCAAAAGCTTTCATTAGATAAATATGGCCATGAATTCTTATTTGTTACAGGCTATTCAAAGGATTGTAGAGCCTTCTATCATATGCGTGATGAAAAGGGTGTTCCTTGTGGATATGATTTAATTTGGAAGGGCTGTGAAATAACTACTGGTGCCCAAAGAGAACATAGATATGAAATATTGAAAGCTCAGGCTCAAGAAAAAGGCTTGGATGAAGATGTTAAATTCTATTTGGATTTCTTTAAATATGGTTGTCCTCCACATGGTGGCTTCGGTATTGGTGTAGATAGAATAACTATGTTAATTTTTAATCAAGGTATTAAAGATGCAATGTTTATCTTTAGAGGTCCAGATCGTTTAAATCCTTAGGGAGGTATTTATGCATATTAGTTGGGATGAATATTTTATGGGAGTTGCTTTACTTTCTGCTAAAAGAAGTAAAGATCCAAATACACAAGTTGGAGCTTGTGTTGTAAATCAGGATAAGAGAATAATAGGTATAGGCTATAACGGATTTCCGACTGGATGTAGCGATAGTGACTTTCCATGGGGCAAAAATGATACAAATGTCTTAAATACTAAGTATCCATATGTTGTCCATGCTGAGCCTAATGCTATACTAAATTCAAGTTCAAGCTTAAAAGGAGCAACCATGTATGTAACATTATTTCCATGTAATGAATGTGCTAAGTTGATTATTCAATCAGGAATAAAGGAAATTGTATACATGTCTGATAAATATAGAGGAATACAATCCGATGTTGCAGCTAAAAGAATGTTGGATGCAAGTGGTATAAAATATCGCAAAATGAATGAATTAGAGGTAACAATAAAATAAAAGGGTGAAGATATGAAGCATATACTAAAAAAATTTTGGATAGTTATATGTCTTGCTTTAATAATAAACATTCCTATTTTAATATTAGGTACAGTAAGAACAAATCAAAGCATTATGTTAAAGGGAGATACATCAAATATTGATAATGTTGTAACAATAGATTCTCAATATGATACTGTTGGTTCATTTTCATCAATATTCGTTTTATCTGTAGATAAGTGTACTATTTTACAAAGCTTATTTGCTAAAATTGATAAAACAGCCACTGTAGAAGAATTAAATCCATACTATGGGCATTTTTCTGATTGGGAAAATTATCGGATGGGACAAGTTCAGAAAAATTCTTCTATTATGACATCATTAATTACAGCCTATAGTTATGCTCAAAAAGAAAACACATCCATAAATATAGAATATTCATTTAAATCTTTATGTGTTAGCTTTTATTTTGATGGAACTGATTTTAGAATAGATGATGAAATAATAAAAATAAATGACATTGATGTTAGTGTTGGCTATTCTCAATTTTCGCAAGCAATTAGAAATAGTAAATCTGGCGATGTTGTTACAGTACTAAGAGATAATAAAGAAATGCAAATAACTTTAACTAATTGTGCATACAATTTATGCAGATATTACCCCTATTATAATATTAATTATGATACAATATATCCTAAGGCCAACATTAAAAGCTCTTTTGTAGGTGGACCTTCTGGAGGTTTATTACAAACATTAGCAATTTATAATCAATTAGTCCCATTTGATTATACAAAGGGATTAAAGATAACAGGAACTGGTACGATGTCAGTTGATGGTAGCGTTGGAGCCATAGGAGGCATTAAACAAAAAATATATACCGCCTTTGATGATGATATGGATGTGTTTTTATGTCCAGCAGATAATTATGAAGAAGCACTACAAGCATATAATACAATTGTTTATAAGGAGAAAATGCTTTTAATTAAAGTTTCTAACTTTAGTGAAGCACTTCAATATTTATATTATGTTTAAAAAATATTCAGATGTTATTAAAGAATTAAAAAATCTCGATATCAAATGGAGTAAAAAATTATTATATGCTTGTGTTTCAATTCTAATATCTTTAATTATTGTTAGTGGTCCTATTTGTTTGTTTTTAAATCTAATGATTTTTCATGATGCTCAAAAGCTTTTAGGTTTTGCTGTTGCAACTTGCTTGATAATTTTTGTAACACTGGTTCATTATATTTATTTAAAAAGTATAACAAATGGCAATATTACTAATTTAAAAGTGGTATATTTAACTGATATATTCATTTTCTCGATTGTTGTTTATATGGTTTTAATATTTTTATTTTTGCTAGGAGTGATTTAATGGGAATTACATGCTTATTATTATTTGTATTTTATATGCTTGATCAAATTTCTAAATATTTAGTACAGGTTTGGCAACCCAATAATGTTACTGCGATACCACATTTTTTAACTCTAGATCTTCACTATAATACTGGTATGGCTTGGTCATTATTTGATGATAGTACTATAATACTAGTTGTTATTAGCTTTGTAGCATCAATTGTATTAGGCTATATTTGTTTTAAAAATGACTGGAAAAAAAATAAATTGTTATCATTTTCTATGACTATGACTTTTGCTGGTTGTTTAGGTAATTTATTTGATAGAGCAATTTCTATAATACCTGGCTTATCAAAGGGAAGACCAGGGGTTGTAGATATGATTTCCTTTGAACCATTAAATGCTATATCTAGGCTAATATCAGGTAATGATTTTCCAATTTTTAATTTAGCTGATGCCTTTTTGGTTTGTGGAATATTGATTTATGCAGTAGACTTAATATTTTTTGTAGATAGAAGGAAAAAGAAAAATGGAGAAGTATAAGATAACTAAAGAATGTGCTAATATGCGTTTTGATAAAGCAATTTCTATGTTAGTTAGCTCCTACTCTAGAGCCTATATTTCAAGATGTATTGAGGATGGAAAAATATTATTAAATGATAAGATTGTTAAACAATCAACTCTAGTAAAAGAAAATGACGAAATTACTATTTTAGACATAGAACCAAAAAAACTACAAATTAATGCTGAAAATTTAAATTTAGATATAGTTTATGAGGATAGCGATGTAGCTGTTATAAATAAGCCAAAGGGTATGGTTGTTCATCCTGCCTATGGTAATTATGAAAATACTTTAGTTAATGGATTACTATATGAGTTTGATGATTTATCAGAAATCAATGGTGTTATAAGACCTGGTATAGTTCATAGAATTGATAAAGATACGACTGGTTTATTAATGGTTGCTAAAAATGACGAGGCCTCTAAATCTTTAACTGAACAATTAAAAAATCATACTTGTCAAAGAACCTATCATGCTTTAGTTTATGGTGTGATTAGTGAAGATAGAGGTAGAATTAATGCCCCTATTGGTAGAAGTAAAGAAGATAGAAAAAAAATGGCTGTTGTCAAAGATGGCAAACCGGCAATCACTAATTTTAGAGTATTAAAAAGATTTAAGAATTTTACGTATATCGAATGTAAACTAGAAACAGGAAGAACGCATCAAATTCGTGTTCATATGGAGTATATAGGTCATCCTCTTGTTGGCGATAAAACTTATGGTCGAAGAAAAGTTATTGGTGATTTAGGTCAATTTCTTCATGCCAAAACAATTGGCTTTTATCATCCAAGAACTAAAAAGTGGATGCAATTTGATAGTGAATTACCACAATATTTTACTGATTTTATGAATAATTTAGAGTAAATATAAAACATAAAATAGACAAATAGTTTATTTTATGTTTTTTTTATTGTTAGAATTTTGATAAACAATTAAATATTTTTATGTTGTAAAACAAAATAA
>DVKU01000180.1 GCA_018715825.1 Candidatus Avacholeplasma faecigallinarum | reverse complement strand
AATTTTATCTCCCCCAAAAATATAAGAAAATTACCTTTTTATTTATTTTATCATACTATAATAATTAAATGAAATAATAATTTATAAATAATTTATTTTAATAAAAAAACTTAACACTAATTAATGGTGTTAAGCTTTTTTATTTATTCTGTTTTAATATCATCTTTATCATAATTATCTAAAAATGATATGTTTTGGCCATCTTTTTTATAGCCTAAAATTTTATCTATATAAACATTAGTTGTACTTTTAAAAATATTTTTTTCTACAAAGGGATTATATTTTGTTAATTCCTTGATTAATATTTTAGTATTTAATCTTTGTGAGCTTGTTATATTTTCTTTTAAAATATTTTCTGTTAGTTTACAGGCACAGGCTATAAATTCTAAGCCATTATAATTTTTCCAATTTATAATATCCTTTTCTCTTATATAGTATAAAGGTCTTATAAGCTCCATTTTTTCATAGTTTTGGCTATGAAGCTTAGGAAGCATTGTTTGAAATGAACCAACATTTAGCATATTCATTAGTGTTGTTTCAATAACATCATCAAAATGATGACCTAAAGCTATTTTATTACAGCCTAGTTCTTTAGCTAATTTATAAAGGGCTCCTCTACGCATTTTAGCACATAAATAGCATGGACTTTTTTCTTGGAGATTAGCTATTTCAAATATGTCAGTATCCTTAATTACAGCATCTATCTTCATAAGCTCTAAATTGTTTTTAATTACATCTAAATTTTTTTGATTATAACCAGGATTCATTACTAAGTATTCTACCTCGAATTCAAAATCAGAATGTCTTTTTAGTTCCTGAAATAGCTTAGCCATTACAAATGAATCCTTACCACCAGACATACAAACACAAATTTTATCATTTGGTTTAATTAGCTGATATTCCTTAATAGCCTTTATGAATTTACTCCAAAGCTTACCACGATAGGTAGTAATAATGCTTCTTTCGATTTCTTTATATTTTTCCATCTTATAATTCCTTTACAAATTGAGCCTCATATATTTGATAATAGAAGCCCTTCTTTCTCATTAGTTCTTCATGAGTACCTGTTTCCATAATGTGTCCATCCTTCATAGCAATAATTAAATCAGAATGAATGATAGTTGATAGTCTATGAGCAATTATAAAACTTGTTTTATTAGTCATAAGCTTTTTAAAAGCTTTTTGAATTAATACCTCAGTTCTAGTATCAATATTACTTGTAGCCTCATCTAAGATTAGAATAGGTGGTCTTTTAAGCATCAATCTAGCTATACACAATAGCTGTTTTTCGCCTATTGATAAACCACTATCATCGCTTATTATGGTATCATAGCCATTTGGTAATCTTTCAATAAAATTATGAGCAAAGCTCTCCTTGGCAGCCATAATAATTTCCTCTTTAGTGGCATCTGGTTTAGCATAACGAATGTTATCATAAACGCTTCCCTTAAATAACCATGTATCCTGCAATACCATTCCTAAGCCCTCATGAAGATTATCTCTTTTTATTTTTTTAATATCAGTATCATCAATTAAAATAGCTCCACTACCTACATCATAAAATCTCATTAAAAGATTTATAATAGTTGTTTTTCCACTACCAGTTGGGCCAATTATTGCAACCTGACTTCCAGGCTTAATATCTAGTGAAAAATTCTCGATTAAAGGTCTATTTTCTACATATTTAAAGCTAACATTATCAAATTTTACATGACCAATATAATTAGGCTTAATGATGGCATTAGCATCCTCGACTTCATCTTTTACATCTATTATTTCAAAGATTCTAACTGCTGAAGCCAAAGCATTTTGAAATTCGGCAGCAACGCTACTTATATCATTGAATGGCTTTGTATAGCTTGAAGCATAAGATAAAAATACAGTTAAATTACCAACACTAAATGTTCCAGAAATAGCCTTCAACGCTCCAAAGACACCTACGAAGGCATAAACAATTGAATTTATAAACCTTGTAGATGGGTTAACTAATGATGATAAGAATTGAGCCTTAACTCCTACCTTAGCTAGTTCATTATTTATATTTTTAAATTTTTCTATGCTTTTTTGTTGATAATCATAAGATATTACAACCCTTTGCATATCCATCATTTCATTAGTATGAGCACTAAGTCTTCCCTTAATCTCAGCTTGTTTTTGCATAGTTTTAAAGGAGAATCTAGCTATTAATGAAGCAACAATTAAGGATATTGGCGTTAAACAAACTACGATTAGTGCCACTTGATAGGAAACACTAAACATAAATACCAAGGTGATTACAATAGTAATTACGCCACTAATTAATTGCGTAAATGCTTGTAATAAACCATCACCTAGTTGATCAATATCGCCAATTATACGCATTATTAAATCGCCATGGCTATGAGAATCAATAAAGCTAATTGGAACATTAATCAGCTTATCAAATACTTGGCATCGAAGATCTTTCATCATTTTATTGATAAGAATATTCATTAAAAGCTGCATTAAAAATGAGGAAATAGCATTGCAAGCTATTATTATTCCAATTACAACCAACAATGAATAAAGACTATTAAAATCAACATTATGAAAATCAATTATCATATCGATACCTTCACCAACCTTAATTGGTATAAATAATGTTGATACAACAGATATAATAGTACATATAATAGCTATAATAAATAGCCACATATGTCTTTTGATTAACTTTAAGGTACGATTAAACGCTTTGTTTTTCATCATAATCCTCCTTTGCTTGAGAATCATATATTTCCTTATATAAACTACATTCTGATAATAATTTATCGTGAGTACCTATAGCTATAATATTACCATTATCTAACACAATAATCTTATCAGCATTCTTAATAGAGGATATTCTTTCTGTAATCATAATTGTAGTCATCTTAAGCTTATGTAGTTCACTTCTAAGCATTAAATCAGTTTTAAAATCTAGTGCTGATAAGGAATCATCTAAAATTAAAACCTTAGGATTTTTAACAAGGGCTCTAGCAATACATAATCTTTGGCGTTCACCACCAGATAAATTCTTTCCACCTTGATATATTTCTCTATTTAAACCTTCACTACTTTTATAGACAAAATCATAGGCTTGAGCTATCTTTAAGGCTTTATTTAGATCATCATCTGTGGCTTCTTTATTACCCCATAGTAAATTTTCCTTGATAGTTTGATTAGCTAAATTAGCCTTTTGTAAAACTGCACCAATTGATTTATGAATAAAACTAAGCTTATAATCCTTAATGTTTCTTCCACAGTAGTAAACCTCTCCACTAGTAGCATCATAATATCTAGACATTACAGCCATAAGAGTTGATTTTCCACTACCTGTACCACCGACAACACCAATAAATTCATTTTCCTTTATTGTAAATGTCATATTATTTAAAGTAGGCTTTGAGGCTGTTTTATATTGAAATGAAACATTTTTAAACTCAAAAATGTTATCACCATCACCATAGCTATCAAACTCACCATCAGTAATCGAAGATTTCTTTTGTAAAATTTCATAAACTCTAATACCACAAGCACTAGCTTTAGCAAATATTACAATTAGGTTACATACTACCATTACCGCTACTAATATTTGATTTAAATAATTAAACAAAGCTGTAACATCACCTTGAGACATTAAGCCATCATAAACATAATTAGAGGATAAATATAATACTACAATAATAGCTACATTGATAACGATGGTTGAAACTGGATTTAAAAAGGCACTAATTAATCCAACAAAGATAGCATTTTTCTTTAATACATTAACCTCATTATCAAATCTTTGTTTTTCTTCACTTTGATGATTGAAGGCTTTAACAACTCTAATACCGCTTAAATTTTCCTTGGTTATAGTAGTTGTCGATTCTAGATTTTTTTGTACAACCTTGTTTAATGGTACTGTTTTTCTCATAATCAATAAAACAACAACACCAACAATAATAGAAGAGAACACAAATATAAGAGCTATTTTCCATGATATTAAGGCGGCCATTACAGTGGCTCCAATAACTAAAAATGGAGCCCTTATAACTAAACGAATCAACATAGCAACGCCAAGCTGTAATTGATTAACATCATTGTTAATTCTTGTCAATAAGGTCGAAACACCATACTCATCAAGCTCTTGGAAGGAAAATGAATTTATAACCATAAAGCAATCGTTACGTAATCTCGTACCAACCCCTTGAGAGGCTTTAGCGGCCAAAGCCTGACATACTAAAGTAGTACATAAACCAACTACCGCAATGATTAATAAAACACCACCCATTTTCCATACATAGGCTGTATTATTAGCTTTAATACCATTATCGACAATATCAGCCATAATTAATGGTACTAAAAGCTCAAAAATAGCCTCTAATAGCTTAAACATGGGGCCAAATATTACCTCTTTTTTATAGTATTTTAAATATCTTTTAAATATTTTTAGCATCTACATCTCTCCTTATCAATAATTAACATTATATAGATAAAGTCCATATCCATCACATACCTTATGAGAAATTGAAGGATCCTTTTTTTGTAATACCTCTACTATTTTATCCTTAGTTTCTCTACCAAGACCTATTTCAATTAATAGCCCCATCATTCTTCTAATTTGATATTTTAAAAAACCACTTCCAATAAAAATAAATTCTATAAAATCACCCTTTAAATTTATTTCAGTATGAAAAATAGTTTTATTTGTATCCTTTCTAGGATCGATACTAGCTGAAGCAAAGCCCTTAAAATCATGTTTACCTTCAAAAAGCTTTATTGCCTCTTGCATTTTATCAATGTTAAGATTTCTTAAAACTAAAGCATATCGCATTATAAAAGGATTATCACTACCTTGATAAACATAATAGCGATACTCCTTAGATTTAGCACTAAAGCGGGAATGAAATGATTCATCAACAAGCTCAACACTTTTAATTCTAATATCCTTTGGTAAATAGGAATTTAATCCTCTTAAAATACCCATAGTCGGAATATTTTTTTCCAAGTCAAAGTGAAAGACCTGATTGATAGCGTGAACATAGCGATCAGTTCTTCCTGATGGATATATTTTAATATCTAAAGCAAGCATTTTATATAATGCTTGCTTTAACTGTAGTTCGATTGTATTTAAATCATTTTGAATTTGAAAGCCCATATAATTATAGCCATCATAGGCAACAATACATTTATATCTATACATAAAATCTACTCCAAATAACCAATGCTAATAAAGCCAATGATATAAATATAGCGACATAGTCACGCCATCTTAGCTTTAATTCATCAAGCTTAGTTCTTTTAGCACCTATTATGTATCCTCTAGTTTCCATAGCATTAGATAAATCCTCAGCTCGTTTAAAGGATATAACAAACATAGGTATTAATAAAGAAATAATTTGGACAACCTTATCCTTAAGCTTCCCCTCTTGAAAATCAACTCCACGAGAGGCTTGAGCATTCATAATCTTCTTACTTTCCATAAGAAGAGTAGGTATAAATCTGAGTGTCAAAGAAACTAGCATTGAAAAAATTCCAACATTTATTTTTAAAAGCTTAAGAGGTGATAAAACGCCCTCTAAGCCATTATTTATATCTATAGACATAGTAGATAATGTTAATAAAGAGGTAATACCAATCATTAAAACTATTCTTACAAAAATAAAAACGGCATTGTCTACTCCTTCTTTATAAACAATAAAATTAAAATCTTTCCAAACAAAACTATCAAATTTAACTAGCCACAAAATTAAAAACATACCAATAGCAATTACAAGCAAATAGATTATCTTAAGAGGTATAAATTTCTTAGTAAATAAATAAAAAATAAATATGCCAATCAAAATCAATAACTGAAACAAGCCTATTTGCATATTAAAATTATATAATACACTTTCTGAATTACCAGTCGTATAAATTAGTTGTAATACAATCGTAAAGGCTAATAAAAATAGAACTGGCCTTAATCCCTTTATAACCTTCCACAACGAAATTCTTGTGGATAAAAACATAACTAAAAATGCCACCAAGGCAATGAACATACCAATTAAATTAGGAATTAAAAATAAAATTACGATAAGCAAAATAGTTAAAATAATTTTCACTCTAGGGTCAAGCTTATATACCCAGCTATCACCAGGAACATATTGTCCAAAGGTAATATTATTCATGAGTAGCCACCACCTTTTGTAATAAATCTTCTAACGTAAAATTATTATAATCAATATTATATCCTAGTTTATCATTTAAATAATCGATTAATTGAAGTACTTCTGGCTTAGTTAAATGACCATCTAAATAAATATTTGATTTAAAAAGTTCAACCTTATCACCATCGTAAATGATTTTAGAATCCTTCATAAGAATAATTCTACTAGCATACTCATAGGCTATATTCATATCATGAGTAATCATTATTATTGTCTTACCACTCGTTTTAAAAATATTATAAAATAAATCCATTATTTCCTTACTAGCCTTAGGATCTAAACCTCTTGTTGGCTCATCTAATAATAAAATATCAGGATCATATGATAAAATTCCCGCAATAGCAACCTTACGCATTTGACCACCGCTTAAATTAAATGGTGATTTATCTAAAAGTGATTCTATATTTAATAGCTTAGCAATTTATAAAGCCTTTTGCTTAGCTTCCTTCTCACTATAGCCAAAATTTAAAGGAGCAAACATTATATCCTTTAACACTGTTTCCTCAAAAAGCTGATATTCAGGAAACTGAAAAACAAATCCAACTCTTTTTCTAATTTCCTTTAATTTTGGATTTTTCTTTTTATTACTTGTAATTACCTTATCAAATATAATAACATTTCCTCTACTAGGAAGCATTAGGGCATTCATATGCTGAATTAAAGTTGATTTTCCACTACCAGTTTTACCAGTGATGGCAACAAATTCATTTGTTGAAGATATTTCTAAATTAATTGAGTCTAATGCTGTAGTTATTTGTTTTTTCTTAAGCCCTGGATAAAAATGGCTTACTTCTTTAAATGATATTCCCATAATGCCTCCATTAACTTTTTATCATTAGCTAATTTTGTTATTTTTGATGCCTCATCATATGCTCTTAAAGCAAAAGGCATATCCAAATTAGAGCTTTTAAGCATTTCTCTATCTTTAAAAATTTCAGAAGGTTCGCCATCAGCTATTTTATTTCCACCTCTCATCACGATAACACGATCAGATAACTGGGCAAGATTTAAATCATGAGTAATTGTTATAACAGTTTTATTATATTTAGTGTGAAGCTCTTTAATTAATTCAATAATTTCTTCAGTTCCCTCTGGATCAAGCATCGAAGTAGCCTCATCTAAAATTATAATATCGCAATTTAAAGCCAAGATACCAGCAATAGCTACCCTTTGTTTTTGACCGCCAGATAAGGTTTGAGGCTCTCTATCTAAATATTCATTCATATCAACCTTTTTAGTATATTCATCTATAAGCTCAACCATTTTCTCTCTTTCAACTTGATAGTTTTCTAGTCCAAAGGCAATATCATATTTAACATTAAAGCCTACAAATTGATTATCAGGATTTTGAAAAACAATTCCTACCTTACGACGAATTCTATTAATATTATCCTCAGATAAAGCTTCATTATCATAACAAACAAAGCCCTTAGAGGCTTCTATTAAACCAACCATAAGCTTAGCAATAGTTGATTTTCCACTACCATTATGACCTATTATAGAAACCCATTCATGATCGTGAATAACAAATGAAACATCACTTAAGGCTTCTTCCTTTTTGTTATATGAAAATGAAACATTTTTAAATTCAATCATATGATACTCCTTTACACACTTTATCTATTTTATTATAACATTTATTAAAAAAAAAGAAAGGAAAAGAAATCGTTTTAAATCCATATTTATCATTTGACATCACCATAAAATTTATTTTATTAGCAAAAAATAAAATGTTAAATAATAAATCCTTTTATGTCAATCTTATAAAATTTAAAATTATCTAAAAGTTTGCTAATCATACACTACTAAAATTAAAAAGTTATCCACAATAATTGTGGATAACTTAATGCTTTAAATTATACTATAAATCAATTAATACAATTTTTTATCTTGCTTACTATTATAATAATTAAATAATTTTAAGCAATCAGACTTATCAACCTCTATAAACATATTTTTTTGCTTATCAGGATTTGAAAATATTTCATAAAAGGCATTATCTCTAAAACCAATTTCTTCAGTATCAATAATATTACAGCCATAATAACATTTACTTATATTAGCCCATAAAATAGCGGCCTTACACATCGGACAAGGTTCGGCTGTTGTGTAAAGCTCTAAGCCTGATAAATCAAAAGTATTTAAGACTTTACATGCATTTCTAATTGCTTGCATTTCACCATGGCAAGTTGGGTCATTATTTTTTAACACCTCATTATGACCAACCGCAATGACTTTACCATCCTTAACAATGACACTACCAAATGGTCCACCATCATTTTTATCAACACCTAAATAAGCCTCTTTAATTGCTAAATCCATATATTTTTTCATAAAAACCACCCAAATATATTATACTATATTTTATTTGGTTTTAGTAGAATTTAGCATATATTTATTGGCTAAAAAACAAGCTAATATACGAGCCTGAGAGTCATCTTGAATGGAATACTGAGGATCATCAACACCAATAAATGCCACTAGCTTTTTATTTACAAATATAGGCACAGAAATCAACCTCTTTATATTTTGTCTTTTTAGTTCTTGATATTCTAGAAGTGATAAGCTTTTAATAGTCTCAATATTATAGATTATAATAGACTTATTTTCTTTAAATATGTCAATCCATCTTCTAACTATTTCACCACTAACATTTTGTAATTTATCCCTTTGCGATTTAACACCATCTGAACACCACTCATAGGTATTATCCCAATAATCACTATTTATGCTGTTTCGCTCGAATAAATACGCTCTACAAGCTTTATAGAAATCCCCAATTGAGGCTAAAACCCTATTTACAGCTGAAGAAAAGTCATTTGTTGAATTAAGTATTTCAACATAACCAACAATTTTTTTAGAAAAATATATTCTTTCTTTAACCTTTTGACTTGTATATTCCCTTTTAGTGATGTCCATACCTATTTGCATCCGCATTTTTTTATCATCTATATTAATAATTTTATCTTTAAAAAGTAAATGCTTATCGCAATGAGAATTCCAATTTTCCCAAACATAAAACTTATCATATCTTAATAACTTATTGGGACAAAAATCACAAGGTGCATCAAGACCATAAAATACCTTAAAGCATTTTCTTCCTTTATAATCCTTTATACCAAACATCTTTTGACTTGCTTTATTTAAGTAATAAATTTCATAAGTCTTTACATCACATAAAGAAATTATATCATCAGTAGAACTTAGTATTGAATGCTCTTGCTTTAAAGATAAATTATCATAATTTGCATTATCAGATTTAATAGATTCGCACATTGAATGGTTGACAAGCTCTTCTTGCCATTTTGAGTAATCAAAAATAAAATCTGATGCTTGGCAAGGCTTAGAAAATAAATAGCCTTGATAAGTATTAGGATGAAGCTGTTCTAACAAATTTAATTCTAAAATATTTTCTACACCTTCACAACAAACTCTAATCTTAAAGCTATCAGCTAGTTGCAAAATATTTGACAAAAGTCTAATATTATAGGCACTGTTATTGATACCTCTTATAAAACTTCTATCAATTTTTATTTCATCAATTGCTAACTCCTTAAGTACACTTAAGCCTGAATAGCCTGTACCAAAATCATCAATAGAAATTTCGATTCCTTCTTTTTTCCATAAACTAAAAATACTATTTAAACTTAAAAAATCCTGTAACTGGGCACTTTCTGTTATTTCAATAGTAACAGCATTACCAGCTAAACCACTTTCTTTTAAAACATCTAATACATCTTTGCATATATTAGCATTACTAAGCTGCATATAGGACATATTTACACTAATATGAAAATTAGAAATCTTTTCTCTCCATTTTAAACATTGATTAAAGGCCGTTTTTAAAACCCACAATCCCAATCCATACATCATATTATTTTTTTCTAAAATAGGAATAAATTCATTAGGCGATATAAGCATTTTTCTACTAGGTGAATAAAATCTCAATAAAGCTTCAGCACCAAATATTTCAAAATTTTCTGAATAAACTTGCGGCTGATAATATAATGAAAAGCCATTATAGTCATTATTAATTGCTTGATAAAGCTCTTCATAAAGCTGTAAAGACATAAGCTTTTTTTCATATTCTTCAGCTGAAAAAAATAACAAACGTTTAGGCCCTAATTTTTTTGCCTCTTCTAAAGTGCTTTCTACATATTCTAATAGCATAGATCCATCAACTAAATCGTATTTTTGGATAGAAACACACCCACATGATATACTACAATATGGTTTTAAGCTATTATTTATTTCTAAAAATATTCTTTTGATATCATCTTCTAAAACATTAATAAAATATATACAAAAACAATTACCATTAACTCTAAAAATGGTATTTCCATATTTAGATAAACTATTAAAAAGCTGTTTTATTAAATTATCCCCATATTCTATACCAAATTTTAAATTAATACTTCTAAAATTATCAATTCCAATTAATAAAACAAAGCCATTATAGCCATGCTTATAAATCATTTTTAATTCTTGACAAAGCATTTGCCTATCATCAAAATCGGTTACACTTAAATCATTTTTCTTAAAAAAATTACCTAAAACGAATCTAGGCTTATCATCATCTAAATAGCATTTACCACGACTATTTAGCCAGATATATTTTCCATCATTGTTTTTAAGTCTATAGCTTATACTATATTGTTGTCTTTTATTAGAAACTATATCATTAATTAAGCTATTAATTTTTAATAAATCTAGTTGATAAACACGATTAAGCCATACGTTAACTGAACAATCATTACTAATAAAACTAAAATCATTTAATACATTTTGGGAAAATTTCATTGTCCTATTTTTTAAATCTATTAAATAGTAATAATCTCCAGTAATCTCACTAAAGTCGTTAAAGTACTTAATAAATGAACAAAAATTATCATTATTAATCTGCATATATTTACCTCAATAATAAAATATCTATATAAATTATTTTAAATTAATATTTTTACTATTATTTATGTCAAATTCTTTTTGTATATAAGACTTTATATTTTCATCCACACTATAACTAAAATTATCAAATTCAATATTATTTGCATTAAAAATTTTGATAATACTCATTGGCATTGTAATAATTTGATATTCCTCACATGGTCTTAAGTCATAGATATCCTTTTGATAATTTGTCTTATTATTTAAATTCATTTTTAAATCTACAAATTTTAAATCACTAATCTTAGAATCATCATATCCATATATAAAAATTGGGCTTTCACAATCCATTTTAATGTTTTTAAAATAAATATCTTTAATATTACCAAGCTTACCATCTTTTATTCTTTTTACAGCAGTTATACAAATAGGCTCTCCTTTTCCCCACCAATATATATGAGAAAAACGTCTAGTATCAATATTAATATTTTCGAATCTAATATTACTAATACTGCCCTCATCTCTAAGCATAAAGGCTATACCACGATTACTTTTAAGTATGTTACAATCATGAATATATATATTTTTAAAATCACTAACACTTTCAGTTCCAAATTTTATTGCAGCACTAGTCGAAATTAAAGTACAGCCACTAACCTCTATATCCCTGCACTCACCATATGCTTTACCTATAGAAGTGGTCTTAAAAACAATACAATCGTCTGCAGCCTCAATATAACAATTTTTTATCACGACATTTTGACAATGATCAGGATCGATTCCATCACAATTAGCTAGCTTTAAATTATTTAAAATTTTAATGTTATTTATTATAACATTTCTACATCCTACTAAGTGAGTAGTCCAAAACGCACTTCTTTGAAGTGTAATATCGCTTATACAAACATTTTCACAATTTTCAAAATAAATAAGGGGAACTCGAGGATAAAAAAAGCCATCAATATGCCACTTACTAACTTTCCCGTAAAATATTTCTTCATTACCATCTATAATACCACAACCACTGATCTTAATATTTTTAGCATTATTAGCGTAAATAAAAAATTTATCAGGTTGTCCATTATAATCACAGTTTTCAAAGGTAGGTGCTGAAATAGATTGTATATTTAAGTTTTTATCTTCACTAAAATCTAAAATATTATCACTAGCCTTTAAAATTGCATTACTTTCAAAATATAACTCCACATTATCTAAAAGTCTAATCATTCCCGCTCTATAAGTACAATTGGCACTAAAATATATCGTTCCTCCACCATTTTGATTACAATATTTAATAGCATCATTAATTGCCTGGGTGTCACTTATATTATCCTTTTTAAAATCATTTACATATATAATCACAATATTTACCTCACTTAAAATTTCTACTAGTATTTTAAAAAAAGTTTTGTTATGATACAATAGTATCACAAAATTATAATACACATAGAGGTAATTATGTATCATATTTCTAACGATTTACGTGCTAAAAAAAGCGCAGAAAAAATTTATCGCTCCTTAAGACATATTTTGTTTAATAAAAGCATCGAACATATTACAATTACAGATATAAAAAATGAATGTGGCGTATCTAGAGCAACATTCTATCGTTTATTTGATAATGTTATTGATGTTTTAGAAATGAAAATGGACTATTTTATTCTTTTATATAAAAAAGATTTGCTTCAAAGTCAGGATCATATTTCTACTTTTTATAATTTTTGGAACAATCATAATGATTTTATATATATTTTATCTAAGCAACAGGAACATATATTAAAAAAATTATTTATAAAGCATTTTTATCAAACGTCATATAATAAACTAGATTTATATTTATTTGAGGTCCAAATATCTGTAATGACAGGATTATTAAGTAAATGGGTTGAAAGAGGTAAGCAAGAGTCAGTTGATGAAATGATAAAAATCACAAAGCAAATCCTAAATAACACCTCAAATTTATTATTATAAGTTATAAAAGGGGCTGTAAAAAAACCTAGATTTTGAAAAAAATCAAATTCTAGGTTTTGCAGCCTTTTTATTTTGCATATTTATAATTATCTTTAGCTTCTTGATTAACAGACTTTTGTTTAATTTTAGAAGCT
>DVKU01000179.1 GCA_018715825.1 Candidatus Avacholeplasma faecigallinarum | reverse complement strand
GTCCATTGTCAACATATTTCATAGAGTCACTCCTTAATGGGGGAAAAGGCTTAGTAAAATCACTACTAAGCCTTTATTATTTAAAATATTACTGCAATTATTAAGCATATTAGCCATAATACTATAATAGTTCCATATAGGATAAAGCCTCTAATTGCACCCTTTTTACATGCATGGTAGCAATGATAATATTTAAAATGCTTAAACAATAGCCACATTATCAAACCGATAATTGGTAAGAAAAATGATACTACTGTATATAGCATATTACCTGTGTCATGAAGAGGTGTCTGTAATATAGAAGATTCATTTGTATCTTCTACAGTCTCTTCTATTTTAGGCTCTTCTTGATAGTTTTCATCCTTTATAATTATAGATTTTGGTCTAATATTAGATTCACGAACACGTTTATATTCTAAAATTTCCTCTTCATTACCAAAAACCAAATGGTTATGACCAATATCAACTAAAGATGGCTTGTTAACACTATAATCATGGCAAGAACCATCATAGGTAACTAAAACCTTATTCTTCTCTAATTTAGGATCAGGAATAGGAATAGCTGAAATTAAAGAACGTGTATATGGATGAAGAGGATATTCAAATAATTCCTCGGCATCAGCAATTTCAACAATATCTCCCTTATATATAACTCCAATTCTATCAGAAATAAATCTAACAATTGATAAATCATGAGCTATAAATAAATAGGTTATATTTCTTTCCTTTTGGAATTTTTTTAACAAATTTAAAACCTGAGCACGAATGGAAACATCTAATGCCGAAATTGGTTCATCGGCAATTATAAATTCTGGCTCCATGACAATAGCACGAGCAAGTCCAATACGTTGACGCTGACCACCAGAAAATTCATGAGGATATCTAGTTAAATGTTCTGGTAATAAACCAACCTCTTCAATTATATTTTCAACTTTTTTTACTCTATCAGCTTCATTTTCAAACAATTTAAAATTATATAATCCCTCAGAAATAATATAATCAACTGTAGCACGCTCATTAAGTGATGCTGCAGGGTCTTGGAAAACCATTTGAATATTTCTAATCACCTCACGGTCAGTTTTATGATCTAGCTTACCAGAGATCTTTTTACCCTTATATAAAATCTCACCATTTGAGCATTGATTAATTCTAATAATAGCACGACCAATTGTGGTTTTACCACTTCCTGATTCTCCTACTAATGAAAATGTTTCACCTTTATATATATCAAAGGTAGCATTTTTAACTGCTTTAACTTGGCTATCTCCTCTTTTAAATGTTATATCAACATTTTTTAAAGAAACCAAAATTTCCTTGCCATTAGGAGCAATAGGACCATGCTGTGGAAAACTTGAATGTTTGTCTTTTTTATTAGAGGTAGTTTCGTTAGCTATATCTTTTTTATTATCTTCCATACAATACCTCCTTTAAATGTTACAAGCCTTAACAAGCTTTTCATGAATATTTCTAATTGCCTCAGGCTTTTCAATTTTTGGTGCCCTAGGATCTAATAGCCATGTTTTAGCATAGTGAGTTTCACTAACCTTAAACATAGGGGCATCCTTTAATGTATCAATTTTTAAACAATATGGATTTCTTGGTGCAAATGGATCACCAATAATTTTATTATATAAAGAAGGTGGAGTTCCACTAATTGAATAAAGTTCTGTACCACGCTCAGATAATTGTGGTAGTGAAGATAGTAATGCCCAAGTATATGGATGACGTGGATCATAGAAAATATCCTCACATGTACCAAGTTCAACAATTTGACCAGCATATAATACTGCTACACGATCAGCTATATTAGCAACAACACCAAGGTCATGTGTTATAAATACTATTGTGAAATTAAATTCTTTTTGCAAATCCTTAATAAGCTTTAGGATTTGTGCTTGAATAGTAACATCTAGAGCAGTAGTAGGCTCATCACAAATTAAAATTTTAGGCTGACATGACAAAGCAATTGCTATTACAATTCTTTGACGCATTCCACCTGAATATTGGAAAGGGTAATCATCAAATCTATTTTCAGCGTTAGGAATACCAACCTTTTTCATTAAATCAACGGCACGACGTCTAGCCTCTACCTCAGAGCATTTTTGGTGCTTTAAAATTATGGAAGTAATTTGTTTTCCAATTGTAATAATCGGATTTAATGAAGTCATTGGATCTTGGAATACTGTAGCAACTCTACTACCACGAATTTGCTGCCAGTCCTTAGTATATTTAATTTTTGCTAAATCAAGATTACAATATCCATGTATTACATCGTCATTTTCATCTAAATATTCTACTCTAAAAGCAACAGTATCAAAAACCTGATTTAGCAGTTCCTTATTAGCTAAATCAACACCAAAACGCATTGCCTTTTTAATAGCAAGAATAAGTTTTGCAACCAATTTTATTTTTTGTACAAATGAATATCTACCAATTGAAAGATACACTTCCTTAGAAATTAATTCATTTTGTTTTTTCATTTCTTCTGTAATATCTTTACTAATTTCTTCTTTATACTTATTTTTTAATGATACTAATTTAGTTTTATATTCATTATTAAATTCTATATCATTTTTTAAATCAAGCTTATGTTTTTTTAATAATTTAGTCTTTTCAACTTCTAAAGCCTTAATTTGCGCTTTATATTCCTTTATTTTAAGATTAGCATCTTTAATCTTATCCTTTTCTTTACGAGAATCAAAGGTTTGCTTTAAATTAAAAAGTTCAACTTTTTCATAATTTAAATTTTTAATTTTAGAATCTATTTCATTTGACTCTGCTTCTGTCAAATTCATTTTAGCTTTTTTTAAGGCCTTTAAATCTAAAATTTCCTTATAAGTAGCAGCACCGTATTCAAGTTTAGAAAATTTATCTAAGAATTTATTAATAATCGCTATCGTTTTTTTAGCTAGCTTATTATTTTTAACAACTGTGTCTTGCAATTCTGTATCATTTAATATAATTTCTCCATTACTAATAAAGCCATTAGAATCAAGCATTCCTGCAAATGTTTTAGTCAAAACAGACTTACCAGATCCAGACTCTCCAACAATGGCGATAGATTCGTTCTCATAAATATCTAATGATACACCTCTAATTGCGGTTAGAATACGACCACGTACTCTAAACTTAACCTCAACATCTTTAAGGGATAATAATATTTTTTTATCTTCCATTTTAATATCCCTCCTTACATATGAGTTCTAGGATCACTAGCATCACCTAAATTTTGTCCAACTACATATAATACAATAGTAACAAATGATGCGATAAATACCGGTGCCCAGAATTCCCATGGATAAACAGTAAATGAGCCTTGAGCAGTTGAAATCATCCTACCTAATGATGATTCTTGAGCTGATAGACCTATACCAATATATGACAAGAATACTTCATAAGAAATATAAGATGGGACCTCTGTAGCAGCAATAGTAACGATTACTGAAGTCAAAAATGGTAATATATTCTTTAGTGTAAGTCTAAAAATAGGTGTACCTAGGCATTTTGAAGCAAGATTATATTCTCTATCACGAATTATAATAACCTGAGTACGAATAAAATAAGCTATTCCTAACCAACCAGTGATGGTCAAGGCTGCAACAAATGGCCAGAATCCTGATCCTACTACAAATACAAAGACTGAAACGAATAAAATATATGGAACATTAGCTATAATGTTGTATACCTCTTGCATAACAACATCTACCTTTTTTGAAAAGCCCCAAATAGCTCCAACTAAAATACCAACTGTTAAATTAATTACAGCACAAACAATAGCTAATGACAATGATGTTTTAGCAGCATACCAGGTGCTATCAAAAATTGATTCACCTGAAGAACCTGTACCTAAAATATAGTGAAAGCTAAAACCAAATTTTTCAATGGCAGCACTTGGAGATAAATGCTGTCTAGAAATATCACTAATTTCAGAAAATGGATCAAAGTCTACAATAAGGGGATAAATAAAGGAAAATACTACTATTATTGCTAATAATGTAAGAACTATCCAGTTAATTTTCTTTTTAAAAAATACTCTAGCTACAGATTTCCAATAGGAATATCTTGGAGCAGTAATTTTTTCTGAGCTAATTGATGAAGAGTCGACTCTTGAGAATAATTCTTCGTCTGTTAATTTAAAATCTTCCATTATCTCTTACCTCCACTCGTTGTAAATGAAATACGAGGATCTACTATTGCCATTAGAATATCTCCAAGTATTAATGATAAAACTGATAAGCAAGCATAGAACATAGTTAATCCTACTATAATACCATTATCTTGCTTATTAATTGCTGAAGTTAATAATTTACCTGTACCAGGAACCGCATAAACACTTTCAGTTATAATCGCACCTGTTATACACGCTAAAATACTTCCTGGAATTCCATGAATAATAGGAATTGCCGCATTTTTTAATATATGCTTTCTAAATATCTCTCCTTCAGATAAACCACCAGAACGAGCAAATTTAACATAGTCAGAACTCATCTGATCTATCATATATCTTCTTAGCCATTTCATTATATTGGCAATAGATGGTAAAGCTAAGGATACAATTGGAAGTACATAAATTAACCATTTTGGATTAGACTCCAATCCAAAGTGATTAGGCAATCCAAATAAGTTGCTACCAATAGCTGAGAACATAAAAATATAAGCTAAGGATGGAACAGCCATAATAAAGACAATATAGATAGTACCTACATTATCAATTAATTTATCTTTCTTTCTAGCCATTAAAATACCTAAAGGTACGCCCAATAAATATGTAAATATAGTGGCTATAATACCAATAACAAATGAGTTAGATACCATTGATAATGATGAATTAACAGTTCTACAATTGGTATAATTATCACCAAATAAGCGCATATTTTCATCTGATACCTGACCAGGTGAATAAGTAGCACTATGTAAATCTAGACTTGATTGTCCAGTTACACCAGTAGGATATATAACATCACTTACAACGGCAGCACCTTGATTTTGTGTCATTTGGGTAACTAAATCGACACCTTCATACAAGGAGTATGATTTTCCTATATGAAAAGTCACCAAATTTTGATGAATAAACGGAAATTTCGAATCAAAATATAATAAGTATTTATGCTTTGTACCATTTCCTATTATAGCTGGTGAAAATTTACCTCCAGCTAAAGGATCAAAGAAGGTAAATTTTATGCCTCTATCCTCAATGTCATCAGTTACATAGTGAATTGTATCTATTTCAACTACACTAGTGAAAAATTTCCACAAGCGAACAAACAAATTTAAATCTCTATAGGCAATTAAATTTTGTCTATTGGCCTCAATAATTACTCCTGATGTGGTAGTTTTACCTTTTAACCTCTCCACAGTATAACCTTGTTTTTCATAATAATCAGTAAAAATAGTAACCCATTTAGAAACTATTTCACTATCATCAGCATCAGTCATACCTAGCTTTTTAGCTTCAGTAGCTTCTTCTTCTGATATTTCTCCCAAATCAATTAATGAATTGATATAATCATTGTACGTGTCAAATTCAACATAGCCATACTTTTCCCATTGTTGATATTCATATACTATCTTTTGATTTCCTGATTTTTTGGTATATTGTGGATCATTTACAAATATACCCTTTCTATCAAGTAATGAAAAGATAAGTACCATTACAATACCAACTACTATAATTATAGAAAAAATACCGTGAATTAAACGCTTTAAAAGATACTTACCCATCTTTTTTTCACTCCTTTATTTGACAAATGAAGAGGATGACCATAACAAATCATCCTCATCTCCCTGTCATTATACAATTTTATTCTACAAAAACCTAATTGTAAAGTCAAGAGTTTATCTTACCATAAACCAATAGTTCTTGTCATATATCCTGCACCTTCAGGTAAGAAAGTATCAAGATATGTAGAAGGATCACCATAATCAGGACCCCAACCAGAGCCATAGAATACGTTATAGTTTCCATCTGCTCCTGTAGGTGCATGATAACCAGCATTGTAATAATCATCTGGAGTTGTACACTCTACTAAATCAACTACAACATAGTCACCTAATGCAGCCTCAACAGATTGCTTATAAGATGTAGCTTGCTTAGTTTGAACATCACTTGTTGATAAATAGAATAAGTCAAGATGAATCTTATTATCAGAGTTGATAGTTAATCCATCAGCAGCTAATTCTTCAACAGCTTTTGCCATAGTAGCTTTAGCATTATTAACATTGTACCAACCATTTACACCATCTTTAACATTAATATCAAGACCTAATGCATCACAATAATCTTGTAAAATTTTACCATAAGCAGTACCTGCAGCATATGTCTTATTTTCGCTACCAACTGTAACTGTAATTTCATCAGTTAATGATACGAAATCATATGGAATATAAGAGTTTCTTAAAGCAGTTAATGCTAAATCCTCACCCTTTTGTTGTGCATTCCAGTTTGCCTTATCAAATGCATATGATAGTGCTAAACGGAAGTTTCTATTTTGAATTGCTTTGTATGTATCAACAGCTTGCTTCTCGCTTTGCTTAGAAGCAACAGCACCATTAGATAATACATATGTTTGACGATTTAAGTTATAAGCAGCAAAATATGTAGTAGATGTAGTATCAGTTACATAAGCGTAAGTATCAAATAAACAATCCTTTTTAGCTTGTTCAATTGCAGCAGTATTTAAACCTGCACCACTAATTTGATTATCCTTTAACCAATTATATCCCTTTAATTGATCAGAACCAGCATTATATAACCACTTAATGTGTTTAATCTCAATATCTTGATCCCAATATCCTGGATTCATTTCATATTCAATTGTTGAATTATCACCATAAGTTTTAATATAGTAAGCACCACAGCTTAATACATTATCCTTTGACTTACCATATGTATAAGTTGATGAGTTTGAAGCTTCAGCAAATGCTTGTCTACCAAATGCTCCTCCTTGTTCTAAGAAGTAAGCTCTACATAATGGTTGATAAATATTATAGCTTAAATATGTTTCAAAATATGATAAATCTTTTATAAGTGTATAGCTTACCTTATTACCCTCAGCCTTTACTCCAACCTGTGAAAAATCAGTAATTTCTCCACTTAAATATTCATCTACACCAACGATAACACCTTGAACTAAATGTTCAAGTCCACCAGCAGCATCAAGCATATGTTGGAAACCAGCTACGAAATCATCTGCTGTTATATCATAGTTAGTAGCAGTACCATCATTTTTATACCACTTTAAGCCACTCTTAATTTCAAATGTGTATGTTACAGTTCCATCAGCATTTTCTGTTCTTTCAGGTGTTGCAGAAGTTGCTAAAGCAGGAACTAACTCATTTTCACCATTGTATTCAACTAAACCATCAACGATGTTAGTTACAACCTCAGAATCTGTTTGTTGAGATGTTGCTAACCAGTCGAAAGTCTTAGGTGCAGCTGTGTATTGATATACATAAGTATCAGTAAATGTATAACCCTTTGAAGTTAAATAAGTTTTAGCATATTCAACTGAGTCATAGCCTTCAGTACCTTTATGAGCTTCCCATTGTTCTAATAAAGCTTGACGATCTGATGCCTTCATTAATTCATTAGTGACAACAAGATTTTTATATCTATATTCATCACTACCCCATAAAGCATATGGTGCTGTACGTGGTGCTACCTTTCCTAAAGCATAGTTACCACCTAAAGTAGATGTTGGAATGAAAACTGCAGATGATAATAATTCTGCTTCAGCCTTAGCCATATAAGCAAATTTCTCGTTAACATTAGTCTTTGTTTTAGCATCGTTATAAACGCTTAAAAAATCAGATAATTGAGCTTCATATATATCTAAGTCTTTATCAGTAGTAGCTCCTGTGGCAGCATTTAGGGATTCATTTTTCTCTGAAGGAGTTTGTTTTCCACATGAAGCTAATCCTAAAACAGCCACGGCCGCTAAACCAGCCATTGTTAATTTTTTTAATTTCATAATATTA
>DVKU01000178.1 GCA_018715825.1 Candidatus Avacholeplasma faecigallinarum | reverse complement strand
CTAAAATCATAGCCTTAATCTGCTTAGATAATATTCCTTTTTTTTCTCTAGCCTTCATTACATCACTTAAGGCCATATTAGCATATTTAATAACACTATTAATATGATAATTAGTTAGGCAATCTATATCTAAGGCTAAAATCCTTTTCTTTTGATAATATGAAATCCATTGCTTGGTAATTTCACTATCAGCAATACTACTCTTACAAAGTAATATAAGTCTTGGCTTATTGCCAACAATTTCATCTATTAATGGATTTGTGGATGAATATGGTATTCTAGCATCCTTTAATTCTATAACTAAATCAACCATATTTATCTTTTCCATTATTTCTCTTTTGGCCTTAGCCATATGGCCTGGAAACCATTGAATTACCTTGCCATTGTCATTCATATAATCACTTCCTAATCTAAAATTTCGTTTGTCACCTTTCCAAATGGGAATATTTTAAATAAAACCCTACCAAAAACCTTATCCTCATCTATTAAACCAAAATAGCGCGAATCATAAGAGACATTCCTATTATCCCCTAAAACCAAAAGCTTATCTTCATTAATAGTGTAATCAACTACTTTATCAGAATCGATTATGGTTAAATATTGTAATAAACTAACATTATGACAAACAACTTCATTATTTACATATAGAACTTCAGAAGCTATACTATAGCTTAATGTATCTCCCTTTGTAGCTATAACCCTCTTTATAAATAGCTCATTAATGCCATTATCATTATATTCAAAGACAATAACATCATTTTTTTTAGGCGTATAAAATAAATTAGAACAAATCAAGCGATCCCTATCATGGTAGGTATTTAGCATTGAATCACCACTAACACTACAAGGTGTAAACATATATGTTAAAACAAACATCAATATTACTATACAATGACTTATATAGGTAACGATATCTGTTTTTTTAAATAAGGATGCGACTTTATTATATTCTACTTTGTGCTTTAAATAATTAAAACAATAATATAAATAGCTACCTAAAATTATTATATCTAAAACCATAGCAACATAATAAATTACTATTAAAAAATAACTGAATGCGCCGATTATAAGAGAAAACTTAAATATTCTTTTATAAAAAACAATCGAAATTATTAAAATTGCTATTAATAAAATTATAAAAAAGATATTATATATAATATTTTTTTTAATTTTTGAATCTTCCAAAATATCACTCTTCATCTATATTAAACATTTCTCTTAATTTATAGGAATCAACCAAAATTTCTCTTCCCTTAGTTCCATTTTTTGGAGAAACAATTTCTCTTTCCTCTAAAATCTGAACAATTCTTTGAGCCCTATTAAATCCTAATCCAAAACCATTTTGAATAGAATTTATTGAACATACACCCTGTTGAACACACGCAAGTGCTATTTGATATAAAAGCTCCTCTGACTCAACTGGAGCCTCCTTCTGATTAGGCATACCATTATGTGATTGGCTATTATTAATAGATTTTTTCAAATCATCATGAGTAAATACGTATTGAGGCTGATATCTTTGACTAATATATTCACAAACATCATTAATCTCATCATCAGAAATATAAGCACCTTGGGCACGTAAAGGATTGCCATTATTCTTAATAAGCATATCACCACGTCCAAGCAAAGACTCAGCACCTATTTCATCTAAAATAGTTCTTGAATCTACATCAGAAGCTACCCTAAAAGCGATACGGCAGGTGATGTTAGCCTTAATTGTACCATTAACAACATCAACGGTAGGTCGTTGAGTAGCTAAAATAATATGCATACCACAGGCTCTAGCCTTTTGGGCAAGACGGATAATACAGTCATTAGCCTCAGCACCACACTGCATAACCAAGTCATTAAACTCATCAACTACTATAACTATAAATGGCATATTTTCCATTTCTTTATGCTCTTTACGTTTTTTGTTATAATCTCCGATATTTCTAACTCTATTTCTAGCTAAAACCTCATAACGACGCTCCATTTCCTTTACGCTCCATTTTAATGCCTCAGTAGCCATAATAGCATCATCAATTACAGGCGTTAATAAATGTGGTAAATCGTTATAAAAGGATAATTCTACCTTTTTAGGGTCAACTAGTATAAGACGAAGGCTTTCAGGTGAATTCTTTATTAAAAGAGATATTAATATAGTATTAATACATACTGATTTACCAGATTGAGTTGCACCTGCAATCAAGGCATGAGGCATATCAGTAATATTTTGATATACAGGACTACCATCAATATTCTTACCCATAGCAATAGATAATGGCTTATTATTATTCATAAATTCCTCATTAATAATATCGCCAAAAGATACCACATCCATCACATCATTAGGAACCTCAATACCAATAGTATTTTTACCAGGAATTGGGGCTTGCATACGCAAGGATTTAGCTTGTAAGTCCTTTTGAAGATTATCATATATTTGATTAACCTTTTTAACATTAACACCAGGAGCTAAAAGTATTTCATAGCGAGTAAAAGCTGGTCCCTTAGTATAGGTTATGACCTCACCGTCAATACTAAAAGATTTTAATAATTGATTAATGATCTCCTTCTTCTCCTCAAGCCAAATAGGATGCTCATCGACCATACCATCACTCTTTTTAAATATCCTTTGATAAGGAATACTATAATCAGCATAGCTAGATTGTACTTGAGTTTCTTCTTTTACAGGAGGTTGATAGCTATTTTGCATCTGCATCTTTTTAATAGCTTCCTCTATAGTTTGATTTTTATCAACGGCCGGATTATCAAAATTAATTTCAGGAGCCTTAAAGCTTGGAGTTTGACCAAATGTTAAGGTTTCATTTAATTCAAAGCCATCATTATTTATAGGTTTTTCCTCTTTTGGTGTTAAAAAGGTTGGAATATTTGTTTGATTAGGCTTAGGCATATTGTTATCATAAGTATTATATTCATATGCCATTTGACTATCATCAATTTTTAAATTTAACTTAAATTCATTAGAAGGATCAGTATAGCTTTCTTCTTGTTTAGCATTTTCATAGGCCTGAGGCTTAATCTGTTCATTAAATACCTCATCAGCTGTAGAAATAAAGCTAAATTCCTTAGGCTGTTTACTTGAAACCTCCTCTTTTTCCTCCTTTTTAGAATAATCAGCGCCCACATAGGCATCCTTCATTGAATCATTTACAAAAGTAAATTCATAATACTTGGTTCCATGTCTACGCTCTAATTCCTCATCAGATATATGCTTATTAGAACGGATAAAATCGTAATTATAATCGATATCGACGCTACCACTATTATCTATATAATGATTTTTATCAACAACATGTGTTCCATGAATAGGCGAACAAACAGCACTTTTTTTAAAAGTATCCTTACGACGAATCAACCCACGCATTGAAAAATCTATTTGTGGTATTTTAAACTTTTCAATTGGCTCATTAAATTCAATTATTTTCTTCTTCATCTATTTTCACCAACCCATTTTCTTCATTAATTTTCTTGCTTTTAAAAGGAAAGGCATTTGAAAAATTACAGCTATAGATTTCACCATCATTATGAATATATGATCTACTTTTCATCCTATAATCATGATTTGCTGTTACTTCTACATTATTTAAACTTGGGCTTTCATTTTTAGCCTCAGCACTACAATTTATAAAATCCTTATCTATAGAATCCAAAATTTCATCGATATTACTATCGATATTAACTTCCTTATTAAAGACAGTCTTACTATAAATTTTATATGTCTCTTCACCCACAATGGCAATTACAACTAAACAAAGCTTATTAGTAATAATATTAATTGTCTTATCTATTACAAGCTTTCTAAACCACCAAGCTGGATTAACAACATTTACTATTTTCTTAATTGTAGAAATAGTTGAATTTACCTCTTTGCTAACCTTAAAGGCCTTAGAGTCAATAACCTTATTTGTCATTTGTGTAAACTCAACTATTGTAGAGATTTTTAATTTTTTTAATAAACGTAGTCCCCTTCGATTCATAATTTCTTCAATTCTATTTTCAATATAGATATTTAGCATTAATACCTCATCGATTGAAAGCTCTAAAAGGGGATGTTTACTTTTAGGATAATATCTAGTAGCTATACCATATACTAAGCTCGTACAGATATTCTTACAATGAACAATTCTTGATAAATCACCTCGCAAGTCCTTATCCTTGAAGGATTTTTGCGATGATGAAATCATATCCTTAACCTCTTGCGTAGTTAAATTATCCTCTTGAGTTTTAATTATAAATTTTTTATTTCTTAGTGATGATAAAACTATAAAGGCATAAACCATACACACGATGATTCCACCTAAAACAATACCGATTAAAAAGCTTAAAATAGTTGTGAAATCAAGATTAAATATCCATAATTTTAATAAAAATAATTTCACAATATCATCGCCTTTCTATCTATTATATTATATAATAATGTTAAGAAAAATAAAAGATTTCAAATTTGAAAAAATTAGAAAATTCTTGAGGTGATATTATGGCTTATTTTTGTTTTTGTGATTTTGATAATACTTTGGCAATAAATAAAAATCTTTCGCCAAATACATTAAAGCTAATTGAAGAATTTTGTCATAAAAATAGACTTTGTGTTCTTACCTATCAAAACTTTTTTGAGCTTCAAAAAATTTTACAAAGCTCATCATGTGATTATATATCATTATCAAGTGGCATAGCCAAACTAAATAATAATATTTATTATAATAATATCTCCTTTGATTTTATTAACAACATTATATTAAAGTATGGTGATTGTATTTATACAGCCTATATGGAAAATGATAAAAATACTTATATCTACAAATATCAATCAAGACTAGAAATGCTTTATCCAAAATTAAATAGAAAAGAAATTACCAATCTTGATTGTGATGTAACTAGCTTAACAATTGCCTTAAATAAAAGCTGCAATATCGAGGAGTTTTATACTGAAGTTAAATCCAAAAATTATAACTATATTAAGCTTGCTGAAGATAAAAATCGTTATCTGTTATTAATTAAAGCTAATAGCTTATCTAAAGAGGATATAGTTTTAAACTTAAAGAAAAAATATAATAATTACACTTTCATCGGAATCGGTGATTCCCTTGATGATTATGAATTCATAAAGCTTTGTGATATAAAAATTGCCATGCTAAATGGTGATGAAAATTTAAAAAAGCTTTGTGATTTGACCACAAAGCTACAAGCAAGTGAAGATGGTTGTATGCTGCAATTAATATCTTTAAATAATGCCTGACATTTTAAGAAGGTACATCGCGTTAGTTGACTCTGATTGACCTTCTTTTATTTTATAGTCAAAAGCTATTTTATCATCAACATAATGCTCTGTAAAATGATAATTTAAAATATTTTTAGCCTTACAAAGCTCAAAATCGTGAGTACTTATAATAAATAATTCATTATAGCTATTAAATTTATCAATTATTTTTAAGGAAGCCTCGATGCGCTCATAAGCATTTGTTCCTTTAAAGATTTCATCGACCAATATCAAGCATCTACCATTTAATATTGCTTCATTCATCTTCTTCATTCTTAAGATTTCAGCATAAAAGGTTGAGATACCCTCACTAAGCATATCGTTTGCTCGTAAAGATGTAAAAATAGGAAGATAGGATGATGAAAATGATTTTGCACAAATAATTGAAGAGGCATTATATAAAATTTGGTTTATACCAATAGTTCTCATAAATGTGGTCTTACCACTCATATTACTACCAGTTAAAATTACGCCCCCACTAAGTGTAAATGAATTACTAATGCAATCCTTAACTAGGGGATGATACATTTCTTCACCCTTAATGATGCTACTATCATCTGAAATGCAATATTGCTCGTTATCGATTCCTATATTAGAAAATGATGTCATTACTTCAATTACAGCAATGGCAGAAAATAATTCATCTAAAGAAGATAAGTTTTTAACTAATCTATTTATAATAAAAATTAACCAAAAATCATAAATAAATAAAGCGTTTAAAATAATTCTTGCAACAATATTTTTTCTTGTTGATAAAGCTAAATAGACCTTTTTAATTCTTCTAAGATCATCAATATTATTCTTAATTTTTTGCTTAAGCTCATCATAATAGCTACTATTAAAGTCGAGATTTATAATTAAATTAGATAGGCTTTCATATGATTCACATAAATTATAATACTTAAAAGCATCTAAAGAATAAATATCATTTTTTAACAAAAACGCTGTTGATAAAAAATTTACAACTAACAAATATATTATATTAAAGATAGGTATAACCTTAAAAATAGCTAAAAAAAGACAAACGATAGTCAAAATAAAGAATAATAATGGTACTAAAAATAAATAATTAAATTCTATTTTGCTTTTATAAATACTATTAAATTCATCA
>DVKU01000177.1 GCA_018715825.1 Candidatus Avacholeplasma faecigallinarum | reverse complement strand
ATTAATTATTTGTTTATATATAAAAAAAGTGGTATATTATTAGTGTTAATTTTGGAGGTTTTTATGAATACTGATTTTTTAAAAGGTTTAATTGATGATATATTTTTGACTGATTCCCCATCTGGTTTTTTTCATAACATTAATAACGTTTTGATTTTGAAATTAAAACAAATGGGATATGATGATGTTAGAGTTAATAACAAAGGAAACGTTGAGGTTAATATAAAAGGACTAGATCATTGTAAAAGAGTTGCGGTTGCAGCCCATGTTGATACTCTTGGATTAATGGTTAGATCTATAAATGCAGATGGCACCTTAAAGGTTACTAATGTAGGTGGACCATCTATTCCAACATTAGATGGTGAGTATTGCAAGATAGTAACTCGCGATAATAAAATTTATACTGGAACAATACTATCTACATCACCTGCTGTTCATGTTTATAAGGATAGTGCTACTAAACCTAGAGATATTGATAACATGATTGTGAGAATTGATGAAAAGGTTAAATCAAGAGCTGATGTTATAAAACTTGGTATTAATAATGGTGATTATATTTGTTATGATTCTAAAACAGTAGTTACTGAAAGTGGCTATTTAAAATCTCGTTTTATAGATGATAAAGGTTCTGTGTGTGTAATATTGGCTGTTTTAGAGTATATGCATGCTAATAATATTTTGCCAAAATACGATGTAACATGTTATTTTACTAATTATGAAGAGGTTGGACACGGTGGTGCCACTATAACAGAAGTTAGTGAGTTTGTAGCAGTTGATATGGGTTGTGTAGGATTGGATTTAGCAGGTGATGAATGTAAGGTAAGCATTTGTGCTAAGGATAGTGCAGGTCCTTATGATTATGAATTAACTAATCATCTTATTTCCTTGGCTAAAGAAGCTAATTTAGGATATGTGGTTGATATTTTCCCATATTATTCTTCAGATGTTTCAGCATCTTTAAGAGCAGGTTTGGATTGTAAAGGTGCTTTAATTGGTAGTGGAGTATCTGCCTCTCATGGAATGGAAAGAACTCATCTTGATGGGCTTTTAAATACAATGAAGCTTTTATATTTATATTTGACAAAATAGTAGGTGATTTTAGTGGCTGATATTATAGTTGTTGGTGGTGGGCATGCTGGCTGTGAAGCGGCTCTTGCTAGTGCCAATATGGGCTTTGATACAATTTTAATAACTGGAAATCTAGAAATGGTAGGTTCGATGCCATGTAATCCTTCTATTGGTGGTCCTGCCAAGGGAGTGGTTGTTAGAGAGATTGATGCACTTGGTGGATATATGGGGAAAAATGCAGATTTATGCCAAATCCAAACCAAAATGCTTAATCAATCTAAAGGGCCTGCTGTATGGGCTTTAAGGTTTCAAGAGGATAAAATATTATATTCTAAACAAATGTTAAAGCATTTGAAAGAAACTAAAAATTTAACCTTGATAGAATCTTATGTTGATGATTTACTTATCAATGATAAAACCATTTATGGTGTTAGGTGTGAAGATAATAAAACCTATTTAGCCAAAGCTGTTGTTGTTACCACAGGAACTTACCTTGATAGTAGAATTTTACGTGGTCATTGGACTAAGCCTGAAGGACCAGATGGACAAAAAACATCTAAGGGAATATCACAAGCCTTAAAAAGAGAGGGGTTTACTATTTTAAGATTAAAAACTGGTACTCCTCCTAGAATTAAAGCTTCAACTATAGATTTTTCAAAAACTAGCATCGAAAATGGTTCTGATTTCACTTGGAAATTTAGTTTTGATAAGGGTTTTGACTCTATATTAGGAGTAAGAAAGCCTTGCTATTTGACTTACACTAATGAAGAAATTCATAAGCTTATTTTAAATAATTTAGATAAGTCAGCAATGTATGGTGGAATAGTTGAAGGGGTTGGACCTCGCTATTGCCCATCTATCGAAGATAAAGTAGTTCGTTTTAGTGACAAAGAGAGACATCAAATTTTTTATGAACCTGAGTCATTAGAACTTGACCAAGAATATATTCAAGGCTTTTCAACTTCAATGCCTGTTGAGATTCAAGATCAAATGATTAGAATGTTGCCAGGATTAAAAAATTGTGAGGTTATTAGGTATGCATATGCAATTGAATACGATGCAATAGACCCTTTAGAATTATGGCCAAGTTTAGAAACCAAGATAATAAATAATCTTTTTACTGCAGGCCAAATAAATGGTACATCAGGATACGAAGAGGCTGCAGCTCAAGGACTAATTGCTGGTATTAATGCTGCATTAAAAATTAGTGGTCGACAACCTTTAATTTTAAAAAGAGATGAAGCTTATATTGGGGTTATGATAGATGATTTGGTAACTAAGGGCACTAAGGAGCCATATAGATTATTAACCTCACGTGCCGAATATCGTTTGCTTTTAAGACACGATAATGCTGATTTAAGATTAAGAGAAAAAGGATATGAGGTTGGGCTAATAACTAAAGATCAATATGAAAAACTAAATTTCAAAAAAGTGGCTATTAACAAAATGATTGCTGATTTTAAGCAAATTAAGATTAAGTTATCTACTAATGTTAATGATTATTTAGCATCAATTGGATCTACTCCATTATTTGAAAGTGTAGCATTAGAATCATTAATTAAACGACCAGAAATTAAAATTGAAAATCTTAAAAAGCTTATAGAAATTTCTAATGCTCATATAGAGTGCGAATATGATGATATAGATGATATTTTAATTCAAGTAGAAATATTTTATAAATATGATGGTTATATTAAAAAATCTTTAGAACAAGCTAAAAGAATGAGAACCTATGAGGATAAAAGTATACCTTTAGAAATTGATTATGATGATGTGGACAATATTGCTTTAGAGGCAAGAGAAAAATTGAAAAAAGTACGTCCCCAAACTATTGGTCAGGCCTCAAGAATAAGTGGAGTTAATCCGGCTGATATTTCTGTTTTAGTGCTATATGTTGAAAAGATGAATAGGAGCTAAATAATGGATTTCAATAAAGAATTATTAAAATTAAATATAAAACTTGATGCTGATAAAGAAAAAAAGTTTGAAACCTATTACAGTAAGTTAATTGAGGTTAATTCATATATGAATTTAACAGCTATTACTGATAAAGAAGAGGTATATAATAAACATTTTTTAGATTCTTTGTCATTAGCTTGTGCATTAGATTTGTCTAAGCCCATTTCTTTATGTGATGTTGGTAGTGGTGCGGGATTTCCCTCTATTCCATTAGCTATTGTGTATGATAATATTGATGTGACTATTATTGATGCTCTAAATAAAAGAATTAACTTCTTAAATGATCTAATTATAAGTTTAAGCCTTAAAAATGCTCATGCTTATCATTTTCGTGCTGAAGATTATGCTAAAGAAAAAAGAGATTATTTTGATATAGTTACAGCCCGAGCTGTTGCAAGGCTAAATATATTAGTAGAATTATGTATGCCTTTAGTTAAAATAGGTGGCTACTTTTTAGCTATGAAGGGTCAGAATGCCTCAGATGAATTAAATGAATCTATAAATGCAATTGAAAAGTTAGGTGGAAAAGTAGAAAGAACTATTGACTTTAATTTACCTATGGAAGCTGGAAAAAGAACTATTATAGTGATAAAAAAGATACAAGATACCCCAACGAAATATCCAAGGAGTTATGCAAAAATAAAGGAGAGACCATTATAATGTATACACTAGGTGAAATAATCAAAACTAAAAAGCCTCATGTTTGTGGAAATAATGAGTGGAAGGTTATTAGAGTTGGGGCTGATATAAAGCTACAATGCATTAAATGTGAAAGAATAATAATGCTATCATCATATGAACTTGATAAAAGATTAAAGAAATAATAAACCCCCATTAGGTAATTCCTAATGGGGTTAAAAAAATAATTATAAAAATATTAAAATAATTATTGACAATAAAAATGCGAAATGGTACAATAAAAAAGCGCCGTGACTTGGGTCACAGCTTTATATACATGGTTGGGTAGCGAAGAGGCTAAACGCGGCAGACTGTAAATCTGCTCCTTAGGGTTCGGCGGTTCGAAACCGTCCCCAACCACCATTATTTAAAATAAAGATGTTGACATTGCATCTTTAAAGTGGTAATATTATTGAGCGTGCTTAAATAAGCAAGCGAAAAATTAGGTCTTTGAAAACTGTATACGACGCAATCGAAGAAAGAAACGAAACGCAATTCGAAAAGAAGAGCGAAGGATAGAAACGACAATGGAG
>DVKU01000176.1 GCA_018715825.1 Candidatus Avacholeplasma faecigallinarum | reverse complement strand
GTCAATTTTTTGAGCAATGATAGTACAAGAAATGATGCTAGAACCAAGCATAGCTTGAATCTGACCATGCTGCTCGCTGTTTAATTGATGAGAATGTTTAGAAATGCTAGAATTTGAATTGGTCATGAAGGGCATCTTTCTTGACTTCGGGGCATTTCAAGTTTAGAATTCATGGTCTTTTTGTTTAACACTTGGTGTTATATTTAAATTTTAAATCCGAGGTTAAAGATTTTCTTCAGGGATTAATAATTAAAGCATTGATAAATTAATTCTCAGATTGTATGTTTTATTATTAATAAGCTTATGTTGTAGGATAATAATTGAAGGAGGCTTTATAGGGTGGATAAAAAGAATATTAAGAGAATAAGATTTGATTTTTATCAAGTGTATCTACATAAGAAAGGAGGAAGAATTAAGGATGATAGCTTGTTTGATTTAGATGATTGGATTGAGCTTATCAGTAATGTATCAAAATTAGCCGAAAGAAATGTAGGTTATAATGGCGATATTGTAAGATGCGATAATGTGTACGTAGATCATCCTGATAAAAATCCATTAACAATTTTTCATTTTACAAAACTAAGATCTGGTACAGCTCCTGCTATAGCTAATTTAAATTTACCAGATTTGTCAGATGTTAGTTTAAAGTCAGATGAATATATTGCTGAGGATGTATCTGGATTGTATGATAGTTCAAGTCATGTGGTGATGCTACAAAAAAATATTTTTAGTCTATCAGCCACAGCAATTTCTAACTATATGAGTTATTTTTGGCAAAAACAAGAGGGACATGAACAGGATATTATTGAATTTAGGCCTGTTATAAGAAAGGACGCTTTTCGTAGCTCTTTAAAAGCCAATGCCTTTAAAGAACTAATAGTTAAAACTGCAAACTTGAAGAAGGGATTAGTATTTCCAGATAATATCTTAAGTAGTGGGCTTAATAATGTTATAGAAGCAATGAAACAATATAGTGGAGCTACTATTGAAGTACGGATTAGGCCTCGAAGAGTAAAGGAATCGTATCTAGATAAAGAAGAAGTAAAAGACACCATCAATGAAATTGAAGCTAATAAACAATATTTTAAGAAAGCAACCGTTGTGACTGAAAATGTTAATCAAACTAAAGAAACAATTGAGCTTTTATGTGGATTATTACATATTTATCTAGAATTTAATATACCATTAAAAACATATTTAGATCCAAGTGTAGTTCAGCAGGATATGATCACTAAATATTCTTTAAACTATGATGAACGATATAAAGATACAGTGGACAGAAACTTACTAATAAAGTAAAAAGGAAATAGCTATGCATAGAAAAATAACGATAGGGGATATAATTAATTTTTTATACCCAACGATATTTACAATAATTATTTTTTTATTAGCAAATAAGCTAAACTGCTCCTATAAAGTTAAGGGTATGAATAATGTACTAAATTCAATAATTACATTTACTTCTATAGTGATAGCATTTTATACCTCCATGTATGGCATTTTAATTACAATAAAAGATTCCAGAATCATGAAAGAAATTCGACAAAATCACGTAAATGGGATATTTAAATATCAGTTATATGAGTCTTTGATTATTTCCTTTATAGTATTAATATTGTCGATTTTTTTGCAGATTAGTATAAATTATTCTGGGAAATTAGAAGAAATTCTTTTTGAATGTTGGATATTTTGTGTAAGCTATTTTGCTTTTAGCACTTATCGTATTATTAATTTATTATTAAAGATAATTTTTACCACTGATGCTCAAGAGCAAATTTCAAAAAATGAAAAAAGTGAAGAGCAAAAGCGACAGCAATTACATCGTATAAATAAATTGAATAGGCAGGAAAAAAATAATTAGATATCAAATGATAAAATTAATTATACGTTGATTATAAAATTAAATTGAACTCTTGAAAGAAAATAAAAAATTCCATTTGAACCTGTTTGAATAGAATGATAATAACCACAAAAACATCTATGGAGGTCAAAATGGACCCTTTACATTCTACTATGATAAAGGAAAGCATTTATCAAGCGAGATATTATTCAATTGCGTTTGAAAGATGGCTGGTCTTTGCGTGACTGTGTTTGTGAATTCAACTCCCCCTGCTACTATACTATCAGATACGAAGTCAAACGTAGCATCGTAAAGCTGGATCATGGTCAAGTATTATCAATGATTAGTGGGAGTAAAAAAGTAAGATTAATAGACCTATTAATTGTGCATACATATAAGGTCAAAAAAGAAAAAGGCGGAGCATTAGAAAACACCACAAATAAGCCTATGAATACTTGTGGTTTTTTCATAAGTTGTTATACTGACGTTGATCATTTGATTTCAACTAAAGTCTTTGGCTATGTGTGGCTACGTTGTAATCGTATAATTGATCATATTTGAAGATCGTTTTTTTCTTGGGGAATATTTGTCATAATGAGGTTGGTTGACCGCAAACATCAAAATAATATGGTTAATAAAAAATGATTGTAATAGATTATTTTAAGGGTATCCTGAGTTGAAGCGGATTTTTAAAGTGGGGAGGAACTAATGTCGATGATTCCGCTGCTTGGAATGAAAATAAATCTTATGTGGAGATAGAAAAAAATTTGCTTAAATTGTTGGAGCAGAGTAAGGAACTGGGCTTCATAATGTATACTAGGCTGAATGAAATTCTGGGTTGGCTCATTGTAGATTGATTGAAGGTTAAGAAAGAGAAAACGATAACAGCTAAAGAGACGGTTTTGCTGAATAATCTTGATGAGCTTCATGCATTAATGGAGCGGGCCTTGGATCAAGTGACTTTTTTATTAATTAAAATGATTTAACTAGCAGTACATGTGGAGATATGTCTTATTTATGAAATTTTTAATGAAATAGTATTCTAGTTTTATTGATATGAGATTAAAATTCTTTATGTTGTTATGAGGTGCATAGTGTTTATTGGTATAATTTACTTGTTTATTAAGCTGTAGCTTTAGTAATCTCGTGGCTCGAGGTTGTTAGGGCTTTTTTACAGGATGTGAATATAAAGGAATAAGATTATGTTGAATAAAGACAAAAAGATTTACTACTATGGTGAGAATGATATGGCGAATATTTTTAATGAAGAAAGGCTAAAGTATTTGCTTTCAAAACAAAATGCTTCCATAGATGATATACTTGAATGTTTTGCTGCAGAGTTGCTTTTAAAGAACGAATTACATCATGATGTAAAAGAATCTAAAGAGAAAATTGGTAGAAATGTAGCAAAGTGTAGAAACTTTATTGAAGAAAATCTTCCAAAAATTCAGGATATAAATGTACGAGAATATTTAGAAAATATAGAAGATCCCGAATATGTAAAACTTTTTTGGAGACTAATAGAACAAAGTAAAATATATGAGGATCTAAGTGATGAAGGTTTTAATTCGGTAGCGTATAGTACCAATCAAAAGAATTTTAATTTGAGTCACATTTTGTATAATAAGGAACTTTCTCAGAAATGGAATAAAAGTATCATTGAATATCTTATTAAGAATCCTAGGTGGATTCCGAATATCATTAATAAGCATATTAATGAAAATAATTATAATTCCAAATTAAATGTCCCCAAGAGCATTGATAATTATAAAGTTTTTAATGAATTAGTTGAAATTTATGTCGACTCTACTGAAGCCAATCCAAATACGTTGCTTAATATTTTCCAATTTAGAAATCAAGATGGTTTTAGGATAAATAATGAGTTAAGATTTAAAGCAAAAACAAAATATAAAGAAATAGTACCAAAGCCATCAAAATTGGATGGGATTCTTCAGTGGAAATCTATAAAAAAAACATATAAACATTTTTTTGAAAATGGCAAACTTGAAATTGATTATCCAGATAAATGGATGATTGAACCGTATAATTTTACAAGATTGTTTCTTAATTTCAAAGATGTTTTAGAATTAATA
>DVKU01000175.1 GCA_018715825.1 Candidatus Avacholeplasma faecigallinarum | reverse complement strand
ACAAATGATATAATCGCAATCTTAATAAATTGTGATAAGATAAATATGGTGATTTAATATGAGTATGAATTTTCCAATTAAAAAAGCACAACCAAAAAAGATAATAAATAAAGCCAATTTAGGAATGGATTTAGAGCAAATGATAAATGAAAGTAACACATATTATTTAAACAACGATATTGCTGTTATACACAAAAAACCTACTCCCGTCCAAATTGTTAAGGTCGATTACCCTATGCGTAGTAAGGCAGTAATTACGGAAGCCTACTATAAAACACCATCTACAACTGATTATAATGGTATCTATAAGGGTAAATATATTGATTTTGAAGCCAAGGAAAATCACAATAAAACTGCCTTCCCACTGGCCAATATTCACCCCCATCAAATGGAGCATCTTAAAAATATTATTAAGCATGGTGGAATAGGATTTATGATTTTTTATTGGAGCCATTACAACGAATATTATGTAATGCCCTTTGATATTATCTTAAAATATTGGAATGATTCATACATAGGTGGTAGAAAGTCTATACCATATGAGGTTTTTAAAAACCATGGTTATATTATTAAGGAAGGCTATCTACCAAGACTTAATTATTTAAAGGTAATAGATGAAATCTATTTTTAAAAAAATATTTTTTATCATAACCATATTTATTTTTGCAATTTCATTGATATTAACTGTGGCAGGAGCTGTTTTATTTTACAACGCTTCTAAAACTGATTTAACCCTAAAACAAGGTTATAATCCAATTAAAATATATGACGATAATAATAATTTAATTACAACTGACAGCATTTATTATAACTATACATCAATATATGATGTTTCAGATTACATAAAAAATGCCTTCATTGCCGTTGAGGATAGAGATTTTTATAATCATAATGGTTTTTCAGTAAAAAGAATTTTTAAAGCTATGATTAATAATATTGCTAATAAAAACTTTACTCAAGGTGCATCAACCATTACTCAACAATATATTAAAAATGTCTATCTTACTAATGAAAAAACAATTAGTAGAAAAATAAATGAAATAGCTTTGGCAATCGAACTTGAAAAAAGATATACAAAAGATCAAATATTAGAGGCTTATCTAAATTCAATCCTATTTGGTGGTAATATATATGGTATAGATATGGCTTGTAGATATTATTTCAATAAATCGCCAAAGGATATTGGTATATCTGAGGCCTGCTATTTAGCCGGAATGATTCAAGCACCAAATTACTACAATGCCTATAAAAATCTTGCTGAGGCAGATATTAGAAAAAATGTAGTATTAAAATGTATGTTAGAGGAAGGCTATATTTCTGATGTTGAGTATCTCCAACAAAAAGATATATCCTTAAAAAGTCTATTGGCCGATAAATCTATTACGGTTAATCAAAACTATTTAGCCTCTTATCTAGATTATATCTATGATATCGCTGATACATCCTATGATATATGTGAAATTTATACCTATTTAGATACAGATATTCAAAAGGAATTATATAAAATTATTAATAATAGCTATGGCCTTTTCAATGATGACAACCTAAATTGTGCCATAGTAGTACTAGATAATAACACCTATGGTGTTAAAGCTTTAGTAGGTAATAGAAACACCAACCAAAAGGTAATTAACTATGCATATGATGTAAAATTGCAGCCTGGTTCTACAATTAAGCCAATATTAGACTATGCCCCAGCCATAGAATATTTTTCATATAGTCCGGCGACAATAATAGTTGATGAACTCTACTACTATCATGATGGTATGCAAATTCATAATTATGACCATCAATATCTTGGTCCTATCACACTTAGAAAAGCTTTAAGTGACTCTAGAAATGTTCCAGCTGTTAAATTGTTTAATGAGGTTGGCTATGAAAGGGCCTTCGAATTTGCCAAGAAAATAGGCATTGACTCTTCAGAAATCTATGAATCCGATGCAATAGGTGGAGCTAAGAATGGCTATTCGTTATTAGATTTAGCTAATGCCTATCAGGCTTTTGCAAATTTAGGTTATTACAAAAAGGCTAGTGGCATTAAATCATTACATTATTTTAGTCATACAATCAATAATGATGAAAAGCCTAAGCTTCAAATGAAACCAACTACAGCTTGGCTAATAAACAACATGCTACACGATGTTTTTAAGGGCTCATCTTACGATTTAGCTGATACATATTTAATGGCAAAAACAGGTCAAACTAATTATGATGCCGCCACCTTAGAAAAATATAACATACCTTATGGTGCAACTAAAGATTCTCTTTTAGTAGCATACACTAAGGATATTACTATTGCTGTTTGGGTTGGTTACAATTACATAACTAGCGAAAATTATTTAGATAGATATAAGAAAAACATACCTAGAAATATTATGCGTATTTTAATGACCAAATTTAGCGAGCCTGGTGGATACTATGATGAAATAGAGGGTATTACTAAAAGCTATATAACAATATATGATAATACATGCTATTTAGCTCAAGATAATGGCTATTATGAATATTTTATTACAGGAACAGAACCATTATCATACCCAAATTTTCAAGAATCGATATAAAAAAACTCTTAGAATAAGCTATTAAAGCCTAAATTCTAAGAGTTTTTATAATACCATAAACATAAAATATGCTAACCCATAAAATATTAATAATGAAGTAATATCACTTATGGTTGTAATAAATGGTCCTGAGGCTACTGCAGGATCAATTTTTAACTTTAAAAATAAAAATGGTACAATTGTTCCCACGCAGGAAGATATGGTCATAGATATCATTAAAGCTACAGAAACTATTCCTGAGGCCTTAATTGCATCTTGAACATTATAATAATCGGATGAGACACTTTGCTTAGTTAAAAACATAAATACAAATACGATTATAAATGCAATTATAGCTAAAGATAAGCCATTTAAAAAACCAGTACGAAGCTCTTTAAAAGCCCTTTGTATAATTTTTTTTCTACCATTTTCTTCATCAGAAAGCTTTCTAATAGTCACGGCTAAGGATTGAGTGGCAGAGTCACCAGACATCGATAGTACAATAGTTTGAAAGAAAACAATTACCGGTAAGGCTGCTACAATTCTTTCAAAGGCTGTCATTGCAAATGATTGAAATAATCCTAATATTAGTAAAATAATTAACCAAGGAAGTCTTTTTTTAACTGAATCTAATACCGTATCATTTGGTTTTTCCTTTTGAGTTAAACCAGCTAATTTAGCATAATCATCATTATATTCATCATTTAATGTCGCTAAGACATCATCCATAGTTATGACACCAACAAGCTCATTATCATTATTTAAAATTGGATAAGAATTTAACTGATATTCTTTAAATTTAGATAAACATTTATCAATTTCTTCATTAGCATAAAAATAAGGATAATTCTTTTGGATAATACCTTCTAAATTTGTTGTTTCTTTACATGCAATCAAATCTCTAAGATCCATAACACCATAAAATTTATTATTTTCATCAATAACATATATTGTAGATGCATTATCCTTTTTTTTAGCTTGAGCAATGACTAAATCCATTGCTTGTTTAACAGTATCAGTTTTAGAAATGGCAATATAATTATCAGTAATTTCACTACCAATACAATCATTGCCATATTGCCTAATATTATTAATCTTTTGCCTTTGGTCATTATCCATTAAAACGACAATTTCATGACGCTTATCCTCTTCTAAGCTTTCTAAGATATCAATGGCATCATCTACATCCATTTTATCTATAATCTTAGCAATCTTGTTAGCTGGTAGTGAGTAAACTACATCATCAATATTATTAACATAGCTTAATATCTTAGCTACGTTAGCTTCACCTAGAATGTCAAAAAGCTTTTCTTTTTGGACTGGCTCTAAGATATCAATAATTTTAGCAATATCATTTTCATGATACTGTAAAATCTTATTTCTTTTTTCTAAAACACTAATATTAGAGGTTAAAATAACTTTTAATTCCTCAACATAGTCTCTTTTCAAAATATCAGGCCTCCACTATAAAGATATATCCTTAAAATAACAATTTAGTAAATCCTTATGCAAACTGCTATTAATACCTAATAAATTATTTACATTAATTTTTAATTCAGCCTCTTCA
>DVKU01000174.1 GCA_018715825.1 Candidatus Avacholeplasma faecigallinarum | reverse complement strand
AAAGACACCTATAAAAAGCGTCTTTTGTCATCACTCTGAAACAGGATTTCTCCTGTTTTTTGTATATTATTTTAACTTTCTTTTGATTAATAAAATGATATATGATATAATTAAAAAAATAGTGAAATTTTGGGAGGCAAGTATGAATAAGAAGACTTTAACTTATAAAATTTTAGAAGCTCACATGGTTAGTGAGGATAATGTAAATAATAAAATGGAAATAAAAATTGACCAAACTTTAACTCAGGATGCGACTGGAACAATGGCATATCTTGAATTTTTAAGCTTTGGTATAGATAAAGTAAAGACAGAATTATCAGTTAGTTATGTAGATCATAACACCCTTCAAAATGGTTTTATGAATGCAGATGATCATAAATTTTTACAAACAGTTGCTGATAGGTATGGAATAGTCTTTTCAAAAGCTGGAAATGGCATTTGTCATCAGGTTAACTTAGAAAAGTTTGCAAAGCCAGGAAAAACAATTTTAGGCTCTGATTCACATACTCCTACATCTTCAGCTGTTGGTGCTATCGCCATTGGTGCAGGTGGACTTGATGTTGCATGCGCAATGGCAGGATTACCTTTTTCAATTGTAAAGCCTAAAGTAGTAGGTGTTAAATTAGTTAATAAATTACGTGATGGAGTATCAGCTAAGGATATTATTATTAAGCTTATAGGTATTATGACTGTTAAGGGTGGGGTAAATAAGATTATTGAGTATTATGGAGATGGTGTAAAAACACTAACTGTCCCAGAACGTGCTACTATTTGTAATATGGGTGCAGAGCTTGGCGCGACATCTTCTGTATTTCCATCTGATGAGCAAACTCTTGCTTTTTTAAAGCTTCAAGCAAGACAGGATGACTATGTTGAACTACATAGCGATGAAGGCTGTGTCTATGATGAGAACTATGAAATAGATTTATCAACGTTAGAGCCTGTTGCTTCCTGTCCTAATTCTCCAGATAATGTTAAAAATGTATCTGAATTAAAAAATATAAAGGTAGATCAGGTTTTAATAGGAAGCTGTACCAATTCATCATATTTTGACTTTGTTAAGGTTGCTTCAATTCTAAAGGGAAAAACAATCCATAAGGATGTTTCCCTTGGTATAGCCCCAGGTTCTCAACAGGTTTTGCAAATGATTACTAAAAATGGAATCCTTGATGTGCTATTGCAAGCAGGAGCAAGAATTTTAGAATCTGCTTGTGGACCATGTATTGGAATGGGACAATCACCAGCTACAGATGCTGTCTCACTAAGAACATTTAATCGTAATTTCTATGGTAGAAGTGGTACAAATTCAGCTAAGGTATATCTAGTGTCTCCAGAGGTTGCAGCTTTATCAGCTGTTAACGGATATATAAGTTCTCCTTTAGGAATGAAACTAAATGCCTTTTCTTTGGATGTTTGTTATCCCCAATGTAGTAGTTTATTATATTACCCTACATTTAAATCTGAAGTTGTTATGGGACCAAATATTAAACCATTACCTAAATTTGCTCCTATAGAGAAAAACTTTAAATGTAAGGTCATGATATCTTTAGATGATAACATTACAACAGATCATATTATGCCAGCAGGAGCCAAGGTTTTACCATATAGAAGTAATATCGAAAAAATAAGTGAATTTGTTTTTTCGAATATAGATGATGGTTTTGCTAAACGCTGTTTAGATAATAAGGGTGGCGTAATTGTAGCTAAAAGCAATTATGGTCAGGGCTCAAGTAGGGAGCATGCGGCAATAGCCCCTAGATATTTGGGTATTAAAGCTGTTATTGCTAGTTCTTTTGCGAGAATTCATAAAAAGAATTTAATAAACTTTGGAATTTTACCTATTGAATTAAATATTGAAGCAGCATTATTAGATGATATTGAAATTTCTTTTAATGAAAAAGAAATTATAGTAAAAAATATAACATTAAATAAAGAGTATAAGTGTATTAACACTTTAACAGCGGAAGAGTATAAATTAATTGAATGTGGCGGATTATTAAATACCTTCTAGAAGAAAGGTAGGGAGAGTATGAACGAATTTTTATTAGAAAAGTACCATGATTTATTAAAAAATGAGTCTATAGATCCTAAACTATATGATGAATTTAGGGTTAAAAGAGGCTTAAGAAACGATAACGGTACTGGTGTATTAGTAGGTCTTACTAAGGTTGCAGAGGTTTCAGGCTATACAGTATGTAATGATGAAATTAAGCCCAAAAAAGGTAATTTGTATTATAGAGGAATAGATATAACCAAGGTTAGTAAAATGTGTGGTGATGATTTTGGTTATGAAAATACTTGTTTTTTACTACTTTTTGGTCATTATCCAAATCCTATAGAATCAAAAATATTTCAAAAGATAATTAGAGATAATTATGATTTGCCCGAAAATTTCTTAGAAAACATTATTTTAAAAAATCCATCTAAATCATTGATGAATCATATAACAAGATGTATTTTATCATTATATTCATTTGATGATAATCCTGATGATATAGATCCTTATTCATTAATTTTAAAGGGGATATCTTTAATTGCTAAAATGCCTGCTATAATTTCTTATTCCCTTCAGGCTAAAACTCATTATTTAGATCATGATTCTTTACATATTCATTTTCCAAGACATGATTATTCATTTGCTGAAAATATTTTATATTTGTCACGTAATGATGGACAATTTACAAAGCTTGAGGCTAAAACTTTAGATATGTGTTTAATGGTTCATGCAGATCATGGTGGTGGTAATAATTCAGCATTTGTAGGCACAGTTGTTTCATCAACGTTAACCGACATATATTCAATGGTTTGTGCATCCTTATGTTCTTTAAAGGGACCACGTCATGGTGGAGCAAATATGGCTGTACTAGATATGATGCAGGATGTTATTAATGATGTTGGTCTTGATGCTACTGATGAGCAAATTAATGAAATTATAGAGCGTCTTTTAAATAAGGATTATTTCGATAAAACAGGACTAATTTATGGTATAGGTCATGCTATTTATTCTTTATCTGATCCTAGATGTGAATTATTAAGAGCTGAGGCAAAGAAATTAGCCATGGATAAAAATCTTAAAAAATTTGAATTCTATTATCGATTTGAAAAATTGGCTGTTAAGGCGTTAGAAAAAAAGAAAAATATGAAATGCTGTGCCAATGTTGATTTTTATTCAGGATTAATTTATGAAATGCTTTCTATACCTAGAGATTTATTTATACCTATTTTTGCAGCTGCACGTATAGTAGGTTGGATATCTCATAACATAGAGAATCTTTTATACTGTAATAAAATTATAAGACCTGCAACTAAGTATGTGGGAACTAAGGAGGATTAATATGACAGATATAGTATTATTACCTGGAGATGGAATTGGTCCAGAAATTGTAGAGGCAGTTTGTACAATTTTGGATAAGGCTGGTGCTGATTTAAAATATCATAAATATGATATAGGGCAGACTGCTTACGAAAAAAATCAGGTTTTAATTCCTGAGGAAACATTAGAGGCTATAAAAAAATATAAGGTTTGTCTAAAAGGACCTGTAACTACTCCTATTGGCAAGGGCTTTAGGTCAGTAAATGTAAATTTACGATTGGCATTTGATTTATATGTAAATTTACGACCTGCATATTCAATTAAAAATATTTCAAAGTTTGAAAATGTTGATATTGTTACTATACGTGAAAATACTGAGGATTTGTATATTGGTGAGGAGCATGAAATTGCTGATGGCTTTGAAGCTATAAAAAGAATAACCGCAAAGGCTAGTGAGCGTATAATTAGGTATGCTTTTGAATATGCTAAAAAGAATAATCGAAAAAAGGTTACCTGTGTTCATAAGGCCAATATTTTAAAGAAGACAGATGGATTGTTTTTAGAAACATTTAGAAGAATAGCTAAAGAATATGAAGATATAATAAGTGATGATAAAATTATTGATAATATGTGTATGCAGCTTGTCATGTATCCACAAAATTACGATGTTTTAGTAGCACCAAATTTATATGGTGATATTATTTCTGATTTAATTGCAGGCTTAGTTGGTGGTTTAGGTTTAGTTCCTGGGGCAAATTTAGGTAATGATGTTGCTATATTTGAAGCTGTTCATGGATCAGCTCCTGACATTGCTGGAAAAGGGATTGCCAATCCTATTGCCTTATTACAAGCTGCAATTATGATGCTAGATCATTTAAATAAGCATGATGTAAGTGAAAAAATATTAAAAGCAGTATTAAAAACATTACAAGATGGTAAAGATTTGACTAAAGATCTAGGTGGTACTGCCACAACTAAAGAATTAATGAATGCTATAATTAGCAATTTATAATAGGTGGATTATGAAAATTGGAATATTTGGAATGGGAGCTGTTGGATGTTCTATTTATGAAGAATTGCAAGAATACAAGGAATTGTACATTTTAGTTGATGAAGAGCGCTTAGACAAATATAAAAAAGGCTTTATTATTAATGATGTTTTATATCACCCAAATTTAAAAACAAATATTATTGTTGATCTTTTAATTCTATGTGTAAAAAACTATCAATTAAAAGTAGCATTAGCCGATATGCAAAGATTTGTTGATGATAAAACGGTAATTTTGCCATTATTAAATGGTATAACAGCTCATGATGAAATTGCTAGTTATTATCCTAACAATAATGTCTTGTATGGTGTTATTAATGTGGAGGCTAATAAAATTGGCAATAAAGTAGTTAAAGGTAGAATTATCAATTTACAATTTGGAGAGAAAAATAATCTAATAGTAAAGGATTATTTATTGCAAATAGATCAAATATTTTCTAAATACAATTTAAAACATCATATTTATGAAAATATGATTAAACGAGTTTGGCTTAAGTGGATGCTAAATATGGGAATAAATCAAGTCTCAGCGGCTGGTAATTTAACATATAGGCAGATGAGGCATCCTCTTATTTTTGAATTACTTTGCACTATTTTTAAAGAGGTTTATGAGGTCTCTAAGGCTTATGATATAGGTCTAAGTGAGTCTGATTTAGAAGAAACAATCAGTAGATGTCAAAAATTTGATTCCGATAGAGTTACTTCCTTGACTATTGATTTTAATAATGGTCATGAAAATGAACTAGATTCTTTTTCAAAGACTTTAATAGAATTAGCTGAAAGGAAAAATATTGCCACACCAGTTAACAAGGCATTATATTGTCTTTTAAAGGGTAAATTTGAAACAACAAATAAATAAAAAAAGGAAAAGCGAGGTATATAGTCTAAACCACTATTTACCTCGTTTTTTAGGGAGAGATTATTGAAAAGTCATTATCTAACTAAATAATAGCATTATTTTTAGACTTTGTCAAATGAATTTTACATTTTTTTAAAAATAATTTTAAAAAACTTTATTATATAGTAATAATATACAAATATGCTATAATATAATAAACTTGATGGATTTTGGATGTGATTTTATGCAAAGAAGACAAATTATAATGAATTTAAGAACTAGTGGTCATTTAAAGGGCGTAAAGCCTTGTATGGTTTTTTTGAAAAACAATTTAGGTAAAATATATAATGAAGGTCAAGCTGATTTTGTTATGTCCATAAAGGATGATAAGCTTTTTTTTCAAAAGATAACCTTCCTATTTAAAAAACTTAAACCTAAGGATGATTTTGAACTTAATTTAAATAATATAGTAGAATATACATTAATAGAAAGAAGTTTATATAATGTTTTATGTTTATATGATAATAAAAAACGATATATAGAAATTAATTATCATAAAGGCATAGCTGATACATTTCCTACTGAAGATAATATTTGTAGAATTATTAAATCTTTAGAAGGTAGAGGAATTAAAAAAATAAATTTAGAAAAGGATGTTTTAAATAATGAACAATCTGACTCAGCAACAGAAAAATCTAATAAAGAAATTTGAAAATAAGAAAAAAAATGAAAGCTTTGAAAGAAAAAAAGAAATGTACCTTAAGCAAACTGATAGAAACTATAAGGATGGTGATAGAAATTGATTAAGATCGGAGAATATAATACTTTAAAATGTATAAGAGAATCTGATTTAGGATATATGCTATCTGATGGCAAAGACGAAGTTCTAATGCATTATAAACAATCTATGAAGAAACTTAGTGAAAATGAAGAGGTAAAGGTTTTTATTTATTCTGACAAGGAAAAACGACCAACAGCTACTATGCTACCACCTTTAGCAACGATTTCGCAAGCAGGACTTGTTAGTGTCATTGACGTTTTGCCAAATGTTGGAGTTTTTGTTAGCATTAATACCCCAAAAGATATATTAGTTTCGAAGGATTATTTGCCATATGATAGTGAATTATGGCCACAGATTGGTGATAAGCTTTTAATTCGTTTAAAATTAAAGGGTGATATTTTGACTGCCAAGCCTTTAAATCGTTATGAAATTAAGGAGCTTAAATCTGAACATAAATATGCAGATTTTGAACATGTAGATGGTTATGTATGCCGCATTTTAGAAAAGGGTATTGGTGTTGTTACAATCCATAATGTTTATGCCTTCATTCCCGATAGTCAATTTAGAGGTAAACTACGTTTAGGTCAGTTAGTTAATTGTTGTATTACTAAGTCTATTGATGGAGAATGCTATGCGACATTAAATCCAGTAAAAGAGGAGCTTGTGGATACCGATAAACAAATTTTATTAGATTATTTAAAAACACATAATGGGCAAATGAATTTTACAGCTAAATCAAATGCTAAAGAAATAGAAAGTGAATTTCATATGAGTCGAAAGGCCTTTAAGCGTGCTTATGGAGGACTATATAAAGAAAGATTAATTTATTTTGATGAGGAAAAGACTTTTTTAATCAAAAAATAATTATTATGAATTATATTGAATTTATAATAATATTATTATATACTGAAGGTGGATACATTTGATTCAAGGAGGTATATATGCTAGAATTTTATGATTTAAATATGCAAAATGGGGTAGCCTCAATATATCAAACCCATTTAACATTAAATAAACCTTTATTAAAATATTTTATAGATGCCTACAAGGTTAGAATTGGTTTTGATAGAGCGGATAATAAATTATATGTTTTTATTATAAATAGAGATTATGCTCAAAGTGGTGAAATCCCAGCCAGTTCACTTTTAAAGGTAAGCTTATCGAAAACCTATGTCAGGATTTGTTCAAAGGCTATGGTTCAATATATTTTAAAAGTCTTTAATTTAGATTTTAAGGATAATGATTATTTACAGTTTAATGCCAATTATGATGATGCTAAGAAGGCAGTTGTAATAAATCTAAAGGAGGAAATTAAAAATGTTAATTAATACCATTGATATTATGCTTTGGATATGGCTTGTTATTTTCGTTATAACAATAATTTTGGAGGCTGTGACACAGGATTTTATATCTATTTGGTTTTCACTTGGAAGTCTGGTAGCGTTAATTATTTGTTCTTGGGTTGATTTATGGGTTGAAATCATAGTCTTTAGTGTTGTATCATTAGTAACTTTAATTTTAACTAGACCATTCTTAAAAAAATTAATGGGTAGGGGCGTTAGGAATACTAATGTTGATGAGTTTGTAGGAAAAAGGGTTGTACTTCAACATAAAATCACAAAGTATGAGCCAGGAGAAATTAAAGTAAATGGTATAGAATACACAGCTATTTTATTAGAGGATAGCAATGATACTATTGAAGAAGGGAGTGTAGTTGAAATAGTAACTTTAAAAGGCAACAAGGTAGTAGTAAAAAAAATTAATGATAAGGAAGGTGAATAGTTATGTTTTTAGCTAATGCAGGAGGCATAGTAACTGCTATAGTTTTAAGTGTTGTAATATTGGTAATTGTAATATATTTGATAACCAGGATTAGAATTGTCCGTCAAACTAACAAATATATCGTCGAACGTTTAGGAGGATATCATAGTACTTGGGGTGTTGGAATTCATTTTTTATGGCCATTTGTTGACAAGGTTTCTTTTGTGGTTTCTATGAAGGAGCAGGTAAAGGATTTTGATCCTCAGCCTGTTATTACAAAGGATAATGTGACAATGCAGATAGATACTGTTGTTTTCTTCCAGGTTACAGATCCTAAGTTGTATGCATATGGTGTAGAAAACCCGCTTGCTGCCATTGAAAATTTATCAGCAACTACATTGCGTAATATAATTGGTGAATTAGAACTAGATGCTACTTTAACTAGTAGAGATATTATCAATACGAAAATGCGTTCAATTTTGGATGAGGCTACCGATCCTTGGGGAATTAAGGTGAACCGCGTTGAGGTAAAAAATATTTTACCTCCAAAAGATATTCGTGATGCCATGGAACGTCAAATGCGTGCTGAAAGAGAGCGCCGTGAAAAAATATTGTTAGCAGAAGGTGAAAAAAAGAGCCAAATATTATTGGCAGAAGGTCAAAAAGAATCGCAGATTCTTAAGGCAGATGCTGAAAAAGAATACACAATTCGTAAGGCTGAAGGTGAGGCAGCTGCTATATTGAAGGTTAAAACTGCTGAGGCAGAAGGTATAAAGTTGATTCGTGATGCTGAGGCAGAAGGATTAAAGCTTTTAAAAGCTGCTAATGTAAGTGAGGAAGTCTTGAAGCTTAAGAGCTATGAAGCTATGCAAAAGGTTGCAGAAGGTCAAGCTACTAAGATTATTATTCCAAGCGATATGCAAAATTTAGCTTCAACTGTAACTGCAATTAAGGAAATTGCCAAAAATGATTAGAATAAATATCCCCTTTATTTAGTGAGGGGATATTCAGGCTGTTGACAAAATAATTTTGTCGATAGCCTTTTTTGTTTGTCTAAAGTTATACAGTGGAAAAGTTTTTCTAGTTAGTAAATACTAAAAATGGTATAATTGTATTAAAGAAATGAGTGATAATTAT
>DVKU01000173.1 GCA_018715825.1 Candidatus Avacholeplasma faecigallinarum | reverse complement strand
TCCACAAGCTATTTTAAATTTTTTAGAAAAGTATCATACATATTTTAATGAAAAACAAATAATAACTGATATATGTGGTGTTAAATCATCTTTTATTAATGAGGCTACCAAAATAGCTATGCCAGCTATTTATTGTTCACATCATCCTATGGCTGGTAGAGAAAAAATTGGAATTAAATTTTCTTCAGAATGTATATTTGAGGTTGCCAATTTTTTGATTACACCATTAGAAAATACACCTAAAGAGGTAGTTGATGTAATAAAAAAATTAGGAAGTGATTTAGGCTTTGTAAGAATAACTTCTATATCCTATTTAAAGCATGATAAAATGATAGGGTTTACCAGTCAATTAACTCACGCAATTGCTGTTTCGTTAGTAAATAGTGACCATGATAGTGATACAAAAAATTATATTGGTGATTCATATCGTGATTTAACAAGAATCGCAATGATAAATGAGGATTTATGGTGTGAACTATTTTTAGAAAACAAAGATTTTTTACTTGAGCATATTAAGTCATTTGAATATGAGCTAGATTTACTAAAGGATGCATTAGCCAATAATGATAAGCAAGCTTTAAAGGAGCTATTTAAATCTTCCACAAAGATTAGAAGAGGTATGGAAAAATGAGAGAATTAGAAATAAATGTAAAAGGTGGATCTTATAAAATTATTATTCAAAATGATAGTCTTAAAGAAATTAACCGATACGTTAAGGAAGTTTATAATAATAAAAATATTTATATTTTAACTGATGATGTTGTGGCACCGATATATTTAGACACAATTATAAAATCTTTAGAATGTGATTTTGATGTTGATTATGTAATTATTCCCCATGGTGAGAAGAGTAAAAGTATTACAACATATATAGATGTTTGTAATAAGCTAATTGATAAAAATATAAAAAGAAACAATTTGTTAATAGCTTTAGGTGGAGGAGTTATTGGCGACTTATGTGGTTTTGTAGCAGCAACGTTATACCGTGGTATTCCATATTTATCTATACCAACTTCACTTTTAAGCCAGATGGATTCATCAATTGGAGGAAAAACAGGCATAGATTTTTATAATCGTAAAAATATAATTGGAGCCTTTAAGCAACCAATTAGAGTCATTATTGATCCTTTAACATTAAAAACATTAGATGAAAGAGAATTTAATAATGGTATGGGAGAATTAATTAAGCATGGTGCTATCGGAAATAAAAAATTGTTAGATTTATTAAAAACTAAACCAGAAATTGATGAAAATATAATTTTTGAAAGCTTGAGTGTCAAAAAAAGAGTAGTTGAATTAGATGAATTTGATTTGAATGAAAGAATGACTCTTAATTTTGGACACACATTTGGACATGCAATTGAGCTTAAATATAATTATAAGCATGGGGAAGCAGTGGCAATTGGTATGCTGATGGCTATAGATATGGGGATAGATTTAAATATAACTAACAAAGAATGTTATGATACAATAAAAAACATTTTAAAAATTTATAATTTACCTACAAAGGAGTATAACTATAAAGATTATTTAAAAGATGTTTTATTTGATAAGAAAAATATTGCTGGGACTATTAATTTTATTTTTCTAACTGAATTAGGTTCCTCTAAAATAGTTAAGCTTAGTGAAAAAGAATTAAAGGAGAAGTATTATGAATGTTTTAATTAGACCTAAAATGCTTAAAGGGGATGTTATTATTCCGCCTTCTAAAAGCTTATCTCATAGGGCGATTATAGCAGCATCATTGGCCTGTGGTACAAGCGTAATATCTAATGTAATGTATTCTAAAGATATTATTGCTACCATAGAAGCTATGAGAGCCTGTGGTAGTCATATTATTGAACAAAAGGATTCACTTATTATTACTGGTAGTGAGGTTAAAAGAATTAATAATATTATTGATGCTAATGAATCAGGATCAACTATTCGATTTATGATTCCTATTGCTTTAGTTAATAGCGAGCCTATAACCTTTACCGGTAAAAATAATTTGGTTAAAAGGCCATTAGATACTTACTTTGAAATTTTTGATAAGCAAAAAATTGAATATACAAAAGGTGATGATTACCTTCCACTTACTGTAAATGGAGGAATTAAGCCAGGAGAATTTAATATAAGAGGTGATATTTCATCGCAGTTTATAACAGGATTACTATATGCCCTACCTTTATTAGATGGAGATAGTATAATTAATATTACTACGCCATTAGAATCAAAAGGGTATGTAGATTTAACATTAGATATGCTAAAAAAATTTGGTGTTTGTATAGATAATAATGAATACAAAACATTTTATATTAAAGGTAATCAAAAATTTATGCCAACAAATTATCAAATTGAGGGTGATTTTTCTCAATCAGCTTTTTTCCTAGTGGCAGCAACTTTGGGTAGTGATATCACTCTTCATGCAATGAATCCTAATTCTCATCAAGGTGATAAAAAAATTTTAGAAGATATCAAAGCCTTTGGTGGAAAAATTGATTTTCAAAATGATACTATTAAGGCTAGTCACACAAAAACTTGTGGATGTACAATTGATTTTGCCCAGTCACCAGATTTAGGCCCAGCCTTGAGTGTTTTAGCGAGCCTATCAGATGGGACTACAGAATTTATCAATGCTTCACGATTAAGAATTAAAGAGTGTGATCGTATTACATGCATGAAAGATGAACTTAATAAGATTGGGGCTAATGTTTTTGAAAAGCCTGATGGAATGACTTTTAAGGGAGTTGAATTTTTTGAGGGTGGTGTTGTAGATTCTCATAACGATCATAGAGTAGCTATGGCATTAGCTATGGCATCTACAAGATGCAAAAAGCCGTTAAAAATTATAAACGCAGAATGTGTTAGTAAATCATACCCAAATTTCTGGGAAGTATTTGAGTCTATTGGTGGAGATGTTGAATATGAAAAATAATTTAGAGCAAGCAAGAGAAATTATTAATGATGTTGATATTAAAATGATGGAACTTTTTAAAAAAAGAATGGCAGCAGCCAAAATGGTAGCAGATTATAAGTTAGAGCATAATCTTCCAATTTTAGATGAAAAAAGAGAAGCGGAATTAAAACAAAAAAATTTGAAAGCTTTAAATGATGTAAATTTAGAAAAATATTATTTGCCCTTTTTAGAGGCTATGCTTTCAATTTCTAAAGA
>DVKU01000003.1 GCA_018715825.1 Candidatus Avacholeplasma faecigallinarum | reverse complement strand
AAGGTAGTAGGTGAATTATAAATGGGTAAGGAAAAAAAATATACCCCAATGATGGAGCAATATTTACAAATAAAAAAGGACTATAAGGATGCTATAGTCTTTTTTAGACTTGGTGATTTCTATGAAATGTTTTTTGATGATGCTTATGTTGCATCTAAGGAATTAGAATTAGCCTTAACAGGTAAGGATGCTGGAGTTGAACATAGAGTACCTATGTGTGGAGTACCTTTTCACGCCGCAGATCAATATATAGAAAAGCTTGTATCTAGAGGGTATAAGGTTGCTATAGTTGAACAAATTGAAGATCCTAAGGATGCAGTTGGTATTGTCAAAAGAGGTGTCATTAAAATTGTCACTCCAGGAACAATTGAAAGTGGTATTAAGGATAAAGAGAATAATTATATAGCATCTATTATGTATGGTAAAAGAGAGTTTGTTCTTTGCTATAGTGATATTACAACAGGAGAGGGCTATGTAACTACATTTAAAACAATAGATTTATTGTTAAATGAGCTTTTATCATTGCATATAAAGGAAATAATAATTGCAAGTGATTTTAGTTTTAAGGCCTTATATGATTTTAGTAAAACAAATGGCATTACTATATCATTTATGGATAAAAAGGAAATCTATAGTAATTTGACATATATAGTTAGTGAAATAGATCCTATGTATCATGGTTGTGTAGGTATGCTATTGCAATATGTTATAGAGACTCAAAAGCAACAGCCATCTCATTTTAAGGTTTTTAAATCATATATTAGTAGTAAATATCTACATTTAGATGCCTTTACGAAAAAAAATTTGGAGCTTTGTGAGACTCTTAGATTTAATAATAAAAATGGTTCATTACTATGGCATTTAGATAAATGTATGACTGCGATGGGTTCACGCTTGCTTCATAAATGGTTGGATAAGCCTTTGATGGATTTAGAAGAAATAAATTATCGTTTAGATTTCGTTGAGGCTTTTAATAATAATATAATTACCAAAGAGGAGATAAAAGGCTATTTTAAAGATGTCTATGATTTAGAACGTATTATTGGAAGAATATCTTCTGGTGGAGCTAATGCTAAGGATTTAGTTTGGTTGCGAAGGTCACTTAAAAATATTCCAATAGTAATTGAACTTATAAAAAGCTTAAATACAAATCAAGCTCTAGAGTTAGCTAATGAGATTAATCCTCATCAAGATTTGTATAATCTTTTGGAAAGGGCGTTAGTTGATAATCCACCATTATCTGTTAAAGAGGGACAAATGATTTTACCGGGATTTAATAAAGATCTAGATGAAATTCGTGATATATCTTTAAATAGTAAAAATTGGATTAGTAATTATGAGCAAGACCAAAGAACTAAAACTAACATTAAGACCTTAAAGGTTGGGTATAACCGTGTAACAGGCTATTTTATAGAAGTATCTAAAGGAGCTATTAAGGATCTACCAGAGGATTGTGAGTATGAAAGAAGAGCAACCTTAGCTAATAGTGAACGTTTTATAACTCCTGAATTAAAGCATTATGAACAAATAGTTTTAAATGCTAAGGATGAAATTGAATCATTAGAGTATGAAATATTTACTCAACTAAGAAGTGAATGTGCAAAATATATATCTTCACTTCAAACCTTAGCCGATCAAATATCTATGATTGATGTTTTTATTGCTCTATCTGATGTGGCAACTAAATTTAATTATGTTCGTCCTACCTTTAATAATAATCGTGAGGTTAATATTGTTGATGGTCGACACCCAGTTTTAGAGACACTAGTTGGCTCTAATTATATTGTAAATGATGTGGTTATCAATAAATACAACATGATATTGATAACAGGCCCTAATATGAGTGGTAAATCTACATATATGCGAATGTTAGCCTTAATAATTATTATGGCTCAAATCGGTTCTTTTGTGCCAGCTAAAAGCGCTAATTTGATGATTTTTGATCAAATATTTACTAGAATTGGAGCTTCAGATGATTTGGTTTCTGGACAATCTACATTTATGGTAGAGATGGTCGAGGCTAATTATGCTATTTCTAATGCTACTAAAAATAGTTTAGTGCTTTTTGATGAAATAGGCAGAGGTACCGCTACCTTTGATGGAATGGCATTAGCTCAGTCTATTTTAGAATATTTACATGAACGTGTTGGCTGTGTAACCTTATTTTCAACCCATTATCATGAGCTTACAGCTTTAGATAAAAAGCTTAAGCATTTAAAAAATGTTCATGTTGAGGCTTTAGAAGATAAAGGCTCTATTGCTTTTTTGCATAAGGTAATTGATGGACCAACTGATAAGAGTTATGGTATAAATGTAGCAAATTTGGCTGGATTACCTAAATCATTAATCGAACGTAGTAAGCAAGTTTTGGCAAGCCTTGAGGAGGAAAATAAATCGAAAAAGAGTATTTCCTTAGATTTATTTAATTTTGAAGAGTATGATAAAAATGAAGCAAAGCAAGAAGATAATTCTGTAAATAAAATTAAAGAAAGACTTGATGAAATAGATATAAATAGAGTATCTCCTATAGAGGCATTAAATATTTTATATGAGCTAAAGGAGATGAAGTAGTATGGGATTAATCCAAAAAATGCCACTTCATTTGGCTAATATGATTGCTGCTGGAGAAGTAGTACAGCGTCCTAGTAGTGTTGTTAAGGAATTGGTTGAGAATTCAATTGATGCCAAGAGTAAAAGTATTACAATTTATCTTGAAAATGGCGGAATCGACTTGATTAAGGTAGTAGATGATGGCTGTGGAATGGATAAGGATGATGTAGTAATGGCTTTTTTGCCTCATGCAACATCTAAAATTAAAACTGAATATGATTTGTTTAGAATTAATACCCTTGGCTTTAGAGGTGAGGCTATTGCCTCTATTGCAAGTGTTTCTAGTATGCAAATTATTTCCTCAGTAGACGGCTTATATGGATATTCATGTTCATACAAAGCGGGAGTTAAGCAAAGTGAGGGGGTTATTAATTCTAATAAAGGAACTACGGTCATTGTTAAAAATTTATTTTTTAATACTCCAGCTAGGTTAAAATATTTAAAAAGTGCTAAAAGTGAGTTAGCTGCTATTATGTTTTATATAGATAAGCTAGCTATTAGTAATCCTGAT
>DVKU01000019.1 GCA_018715825.1 Candidatus Avacholeplasma faecigallinarum | reverse complement strand
TACCTATAACAATTATCTTTATATATTGCTTAATTTTAGGATTTCCTTATTCATGTTTACGAGCCTTTCTTTTTTTATTTTTTAAATTTTTGAATAAAAAAGGCTATAATCACTATACTAGACTTGATATTTTTTCACTAACCTTATTATTTATGTTATTTTTTAATCCTTATAGAATCTATAATTTAGGTTTAATCTTAAGCTTTTTAGTTAGCTTTTTTTTAATTTTTAAAAATGACATCATAAAAATAAAAAATAGCTTTTTAAATTTATATTTAACTTCAATTTGTATATACTTTCTAACATTGCCAATAGTACTATCATTTAATTATGAAATTTCTCTTTTTGCCATAATGTTTGCTCCTATAATTACTATTTTAATTTCTTATATTGTATTACCAATTACATATCTATTAGCAATTATACCAGTGCTTGATGGTTTATTAAGGTATCTATATTTAGGGTTAAATAGCTACATACTAAATTTAAACCAAATGGCATTAATAATCAAATTTGGTAGTTTTAATATATTGCAAGCTTTTATTTATTATATAATTTTTTATTTAGTGGTAATATCTAGCCGAAAAAATAAATTTAAATATTTTTTATTAATGTCTTTGTATTTATTTTTTATTAATAATATTAAACTTATAAATCCTTATAATCTGATTACCTTTATTGACGTAGGACAAGGAGATTCGACCCTAATTGAATTAAGTCATAATAGAGGGACTATGTTAATAGATGCCTATAATTGTATAGATTTTTTAAAATCGAAAGGTATTAAAAAAATTGATTATTTAATTTTAACTCATTCTGATGATGATCATATTAAGCAAGCTAGTGAAATTATTGATTATTATAATGTTAAAAATATAATGATACCATATTATGATGATGGCTTTAATATAGAAGGCTGTAGGTTAAGAATGGGAGATTATTTTTATTTAGATGATGTTAGGGTTAATATTATTGCCCCTATAAGAGGGTATGAAGATAATAATTCCAATTCTTTGGTATTAAAGTTTAATATTGATGGTTATAGCTTTTTATTCACTGGTGATATGACAATACAAGAGGAAGATGACCTTATAAAAAGTAATATAAACCTTAAATCTAATGTTTTAAAGGTAGGACATCATGGCTCTAAGACTTCATCGCAAAAAGATTTTATAAGATTTGTAAATCCAGATTATAGTGTCATATCGGTTAAGCGTGATAACTATTATGGCTTGCCAGATTTAGAGGTTGTAAGCTTGTTAGAACAAACATCAACAGTATTACAAACTAAGGATTGTGGGAACATTGAGTTTTATATTTATGATAATGTAATGAAGGTTAAACCATATAGATAATATTTATAAAATGTGCTAAAATAAATTAGGATGTGATTTTATGCAATACATTTATAATCTAATATTAGAGGATAAAAAATTAAGAGGAGCTTTTGTAAAAGATCCTGATTTTGGATTTTATTTTGTTAGTGAGAAGACACAAGATGAATATCTATTAATTACTGGCTGCTCATTTGTTATTACAGATAGTGATATTACACCAATAGTTAGTTCTCAGCCTAAAAATAATGATTATATAGGTTATAAAATTACTAGAGCAAATGGATTCGTCTATGTTTATGCTTTAAAAAGTAATAGGACTATTCCTAATGTAAGCAGTCTAACTTTAGATAATCTTGGTTTTAATGATGAATTTGAGCTTTTTACAGGTGGAGATTTCTTAGAATTTTTAGCCAACATTTGTAAATTACCAAACGGAAATTATGTGTGTGGTACAGTGCAAGATTATATTTCTACAATAGAACAAATAACAGCTAAATCAGCTAATAAAGAGCATTTCTTTAGAGGACATTATTATTATAAATATTCTTTGGTACCATCACTTTATAGAAAAAAAGAGTATTTTAATAATGAAAGCTATATGTATATGGACTTTAAAACACATTTTTATAATGAATTATCACATAAGAAGTATATTGAGATTTTAACTACTATGCAGCACTATAGAATGCCTACTAGATTATTAGATACAACTTCAAATCCTCTTGTCGCTTTATATATGGCTTGTGATGTACCGACTAATTATCGTAATAAAAATTATGGTATTGGGGAAGTTATTGTAATGAGTGAGGATATTAAAAATGTTAAATATTCTGACAGTAATGCTGTAACATTATTATCTTGTCTTGCAGTTTTAGAAACTAATTATAAGCAAGATCTATATGAAAAGATAATAGAATCACAAGAAAAGAATGATTTAACAATATTAAGAAATTCAATTAGCTATCGTAGATTTGTGGCGGAAGTTTTAAATGAATTACCATCCTTTGATGAATCATTTTTTACCCCTGAGGTTTTATTAAAACCACGCCATGTGAAGGTTGGTATGATTAATGAAAGAATAATTGCCCAAAGTGGAAGCTTTATATTATTTGGGTTATGTAATTATTTAACTGGCGAGCATGTTAAGCTTGATACTGTTTCAAAGGAAAGAGTGTTTATTGTTCATAGAAAATATATTACTAAGCAATTAGAAATGCTAAATATTAATTCAGGAACAATGTATCCTGATAAGGATCATATGTCTGTGGCTATAACCAAAAAATATGATTAAATATTAAAAATGAAATATGGAAGGACTTTAAGACCTTCCATGTTTTATTTTTATTTTAACTCGATATAAGAGCAATCTATATCATTTAAATTATATTCGATTGTTTTATTTAAAGCAGTACAAACATGATATAGTTTATTATCCTTTGTATAGCCATTCCATGTCGCAATTACGACCTTGTTAGTGGATAATTCCTTTAAGAAATCTAATAAATCTATGTTTGTATCATCTTGATATAAAATAGTTTTCTTATCTAAAAGGATTTCTTTTTGTTGATAAGTTTTTAAAAAGCCTCTTACAAAATCATAAATGTAGTTAGAGTTCTTACCATCTGGTATTTTTTTACCTAGAATAGTGTCTAAATTAAGAATTGGTATTCCTTTTTCCATAGAGTAGTTATGCAAAAATTTAGACTTTCCACTACCAGGTTTTCCTATTAGTAATAGCAGCTTGTATTTTTTGTTTTGTAAATCATTAATTAGATCCATAAATTTTCCTCCTGTTTAATTTATTATCGCTTCTATACACTTTTATTGTAATTCTATTGGTATATGAAAGTAAATATGAAAATAAAAATATGTTTAAAGATGCACAATTATTTTTTATTATCATAATTTAATATAGGAAGTGATATATTTGTGTGGAATTGTTTATAAAAGCAATTTTTATACAGAAACAAACTATAGTGACTTTATAAATGCCTGTGATACTTTAAATCATAGAGGACCTGATGAATTTGGTTATTTATTTACTAAGAATCATAGTTTTGGTCATAAAAGGCTTTCAATTATCGATTTAAAAAATGGTAAACAACCTATGAGCATTTTAAACGATCACTTGATTTATAATGGAGAGCTATATAATATTGATTTTTTAAAGGGATTATTAAAAAATAAAAATGTTACTTTAGAAAATCACAGTGATACGCTGTTGTTGTTAAAGCTATTAATGACCTATAAGGAAAAGGCCCTAGACTATTTAAATGGTATCTTTGCTTTTGTCTATACTCATGATGATGAGGTTTACGTGGCTCGTGATATGTTTGGAGTTAAGCCTTTATATTACACTGTAATAAATAATGATATATTCGTCGCTAGTGAAATTAAAGCTATTTTAGCTTATACCCATGAAGCTGTGGTTAATACAGAGGGCTTGTGTGAATTATTAGGAATGGGACCATCACATTCTCAAGGTAAAACTGTTTACAAGAATATATATGAATTAAAACCTGGGTATATGCTTAAATTTAGTAAATCTAATGGTATTGAATTTAGCCAATATTTTAAGTTAAGAGTATATCCATTTACCTTAAGCTATGAACAAACAGTAAGCAAGGTTAGAAATATGCTAAATGATGCTATCAAAAGGCAAATGATTTCTGATGTTGGTGTATCGTGCTTTCTTTCTGGAGGACTTGATTCATCGATAATTTCTACAATTGTAATGAAAAATTCTCGTAAACTAGATACCTTCAGTATAGATTATGAGGACAATATCAAAGATTTTAAACCAAATGATTATGAAATAGCGCCTGACAGATTATATGCTAAAAAGGTTAGTGAAGCTATAGGCTCTACACATCACAATGTGATAATAGATAATAATACCCTTGTAAAATATTTGAAAAAGGCTGTTGAGCTAAAGGATAGTCCTGGAATGACTGATATTGATAGTTCTATGTATTATTTAGCCCTAAATATCAGCAAATATCATAAGGTTGCCTTAAGTGGTGAGGCTGCAGATGAGGTTTTTGCTGGTTATCCATGGTATTATAAAAAGGAAAAAGCCAAATCTGCTTTTCCTTGGATTAGAAATGTTAAATATCGTGAGGAGCTATTAAATGATAAATATAGAGAAAAGCTTAATTTAAAGGATTATATTCAAAAAGAATATGATATGGCAGTAAAGGAAGCACCTGTTTTAGATACTGATACAAATTTAGAAAAAAAGCATAAAATATTAAGCTATTTAAATATTAAATATTTTATGGCTAATTTATTAGATAGAAAAGATAGAATGACAATGGGAGCTTCTATAGAGGTTAGGGTACCATTTTGTGATAAGGATTTAGTAGAATTTTTATATAATGTGCCTTATAAGTACAAATATAGAAATAAAACTGAAAAAAAATTATTACGAGATGCTTATGAAAATATTGTAATTGATGAGGTTGTTCATCGCAAGAAGAGCCCTTATCCAAAAAGTAATTCAGTAAAGTATCATAAAATGGTTGTAGATTTAGTTAAAAAATGCCTTGAGGATAAAACAAGTGTTCTTTATATACTATTTGATGTTAATAAAATAAAAGATTTATTAAATTCAACGGAGGAATTAGAGGTTCCTTGGTATGGTCAGTTAATGAGGAAAACAGCTTTATTGGCCTACTTGTATCAAATTGATTATTGGTTTAAAAAATATAATGTTAGGATTGAGGATTAATGGAAAGCTTTGATTTAATTTCTAAATTGTTAGATGGTCGTGTAGTTATAGGTAAAAAAGAAGAAGTAGCACCGGATCTATTTATTATTCCTGTTTATAAGTTAAAAATAACAATTTTTAACTTAAATGCTGATATGAAAAATAATAATAGTAGCGGTGATACTTCATCTTTGACTGCAAGTCCTATTTGTTTATTAAAAATTCAAAATTCAAACGTGGATATTATTACCTTTGAAAATACTAATACTAAAGATTGTATACTCGATATTATACCCAATGTATTATCAAACTTTGATGTTAATAGCTTATTAAAAAACATTAAGATATAACAAAAAAACGATTCAATTTTGAACTGGGGTTTGTCAAGTAGACAGTCCAAAGTTTAAAAATAATTAAATAACTAAAGGTAATAAATTAGGGTTGGCATGATTTCCAAATTGATTTGGGGTCATGCCTTTTAAATTTGCTTGAAACCTCTCATTATTGTAAAAATTAATATATTTAT
>DVKU01000172.1 GCA_018715825.1 Candidatus Avacholeplasma faecigallinarum | reverse complement strand
TGTTATTTATCATTACATCAAAAATCAAATTTTCAGTAAAAAAATAGCAGTAAAGCCTTCTAATATAAGACTTTCCCTGCTGTTCATAATTTATTTCATGTTTTTAACCTGACTTTTTTTGCATATTTGTTTACAAATTTTTGAAATTATGCTATTATTTATTTGTGGGACGGTTTTATGACTAAAATTTTTAAAAATTCATAATAATTTATAAATGCCACAAAATAATTTTTGTAGTACATGTTTTATAATTACCAAGTAAATATTTATTAGTTTACATTTAATATATGTAATGTAAACTTTTTAGGGGCATGATGTAATGGTAACATAGTGGTCTCCAAAACCATCTATTCGGGTTCAAATCCTGATGCCCCTGCCATTTGTGGACATACTCCAAATTTTTGGAGTTTTTAAATACAATAATGCTATTGGGGGGAGGAAAATTGTTTATGAAGTATAATTTTGATAAAGAAGTAAAACTATTTATGGTGTTTGACATACTTGGTGATACTGTAAGAACTGGACCACAGCTTTGGTTTGTTGATAGAGAAAGGCTTGAAGATATTAAAGATCATATATTAGATTTACTATTAATAGCTAGAATACTGAAAAAACATTTACCAAAAAGTATAAATTATGATAAGATTAATGATTATATAGTTTGTCATGATTTACCAGAAGCTATTACGGGTGATATAACAAAATTTGAAGGTGTTCCTAATGTGGAAATTAAAAGAGTAACGACAATAGCTATTGATTATTTATCAAATATGTTCGGAAGTGTATTAGATTTTTCAAATGTATTAAATAATTATGAAAATAGAGCTGACATTGAATCCAAAATAGTTTATATGATAGATAAAGTTCATTCCGCTACAACACTTATCAAATATCAAAGTGAAAAAAATGTCAATATGAATAATCCTAATATTATTCCAACATTAAGAAATCATCCTTTTGTTGTAAAGAAAATTGCTGAGGGAAAAGATTTAGCTGACACTTTTTTTGAGTTTCATTTAAGGGCTGTTGAAATTACCGATGAAGAGTGTCAAAAATATGCTATTTCTAGAGAAGATGCAAATAAGATTGTTAATGTTATAAAGGCATTTGTCGGTGAAATGTATAATCAAAAATTAAAAGGAACGTTATTAGAAGTAAAAAATGGTTTTCCAAGCAATGCCATGATATATAGAAGGAAGAAATAAGAAATAAAATTTGGAAACTTGTTTAGTTTTCGTACTATTTGAAGTGCACTCTAATTTTGTGAATGTAATATATTGGGGGTGAATTATATGAAGTTGCTTACTGATGAGGAATACAAAAGAAGAATGGAAGAATTGGGTTTGTTTGAAGACATAGAGTATGGAAGATTTTTTTTGGATGATATGGCCTTTTTGATGAATTTAGATGATGAAGTGGAAAAATTGAGCGACTTGATACGCTTCAACAATAAAGGTCATCTAACATATATGTCCCAAGCGTTAATAGATTTTTCAATTCGAGGGGCACAGCTGGTCATTGGTCCTGGTGTCATTGATGAATATGGTACGTTGAAGCCAAAGGCTTTATATTGTTGTAATTACAGAGCATTATATTCTAGTAAAAGTGATAAAAGCAATAAAAAAATCAAGCAAATTAAATAATGTATAGATAAAAAAATAATAGCACTAGAATTATCTATTTTAATTAGGAGGTTTTAATTTTATGATAATATTAATTGGAAGTAATAACCCATCTAAAAAAAGAGCATTAGCGATTGCCTTAATGAAATTAAATTTTTGTAATTATGAGATTTTTTCTTATGATGTCCCATCTGGTGTCAGTAGCAAACCAATTGGATATGAAATAATTAGAGGAGCAGAAAATAGAAATTTAGGTCTTAAAGAAATAGCAATGAAAGAAAAATTAGATTACGATTATTTGGTTTCTATCGAAGGTGGCTTTACCCTAGATGAGAACGGGCAAGCTTTTATTGTTACTTATTGTATTTCAGAAAATCAATTTGGAGAAAAATATACTGGTAAATCTTTAGGAGTGGGGATTACTGATATAATGTATAATTATCTAAAAAGTGGACAATCATTGAATAAAGTTATCGAGGAAATGACAAATAAATCTAACTATAAACAATCTCTTGGTATCGTTGGATATCTTACAAATGGTATTATACAAAGAGATACTTTCGATAGCTTTGCAGTTCTTAGTAGTTTGATTCCTTTTGTTTATTCTGAACGAAGAGAAGCGCTAGATAGAAAAGTTAGAAGTAAGTCTGATAAATAGACTATTTTAATACTTTACTATTTATGTAGTTGATCTTTTAAGGATATTTTATGATACCTCTAGCAATGTTATTATGTTTTTTGTGATTCTTATTTTTAAATACTCAATGCTAAAAGCTATGATGACCCCAGATAGTCTGGGGTTTTTCTTTACACAAAAAGCTACTAACAAAAATGTTAGTAGCAAAGAAGGATATTTCTTAAATTATGCTATCCTAGTTATTGATACTGATGCTGAATATAAATCGTTTGGTACTAATTTAATATCTACTTCTGAAGTATTAATTAAACGATAGCTTGCGCCTGGTAGCGCCTCAAAAATAGCGTTCCCATTTATTGTTCCCGTGTCACAGCATGTTAACTTATTGTGGGTTGATGAGTGTGCTATAAGAACATCATTAGGCCAAAATTGATGTAATTCTGCTCCTAATGCCTTTGGCTCGCAGTCTGTTTCTTTTTTGTTGCTGTTTCTAACATTAATCCACCAATGAATGATGTAAATACCTGCATCGGGTATTGAAAAGTCACCGGTATTAGGATTATATGTTATTTTATTTGATATGTTTGTAGTTTGGAACAAAAATGGTTGCTGTACTCCTACTGTCGAATCAGTTTCATCATGAGCCATAGCATAGCTATCTAATTCAGTCCCTGGACCTGCTGGGCCGGTTGGGCCTGTTGCTCCCTGTGGACCGGTTGGACCTGTTGCTCCTTGTGGACCGGTTGGGCCTGTCACTCCTTGTGGACCGGTTGTACCTGTTGCTCCTTGTGGGCCGGTTGGGCCTGTCACTCCTTGTGGACCGGTTGGACCTGTCACTCCTTGTGGGCCGGTTGGGCCTGTTGGACAGGTAACGCATTTTTTACTCAAGCAATCAATTACTCTACACAAGCAGTCATCATCTGGTTTTCCATTTTTTAATTCTTCCAAGCACTTATTATTTATTTCTTCGCTCATTTTTTCCCCCTTTCACTTTATCATATGAACTTTTGAAAAATGCTTGTGAGCTTATAACTATTATTTTCTAAAAATTAAAAATTTGTTTTTTTGCCTCGATATTGCTGTCATTATTTTAGATATCCGTCGATGACTTACTTAAAATGTGTTTTAATCTATGGCAATGATTTAATTAACAAAGATAACATAGTGTTCTATAAAGGTAGCTACCTGAAGAAAATATATATTTTAAAATCCATTAAAAAGGTAAAACTAATTTAAGAAAAATAATTAAACTATTCTAACTGAAAAATCTATAACAATATTAAATACTATCAAATAAAACTAAAAAGAAGAACTGTTTTAGTCCTTTTTAGTTTTATTTGTTTTTGTGGGAACAGGATCATATTTGTATTCTTTTTTACTAAAAGGATTGCATTTTAATAGTCTTCTTATTCCTAAATATAATCCTTTTATGAGTCCATGTTTCTCCAACGCTTCAATCATATAATTGGAACATGTCGGGATATAGCGGCAACTATCATGACTCTTAAACGGTATGCTTTGATATTTTTTTACAATTTTTATTATTAATCTTTTCATCTTTTAATCACGATGATATTTTACCACGGTAGAATACTTTTTACAATATTATTTTTCTTTAAGAGAAGTTATTTTATTTAATCTTGTCAGTGAAACTATGAAACTTTGGTAATCTGCGGTTATTGTTCCTAATACTTGGAAGTTAGTTAGTATTTTAGCATAATAACTGTATATTAAGAGAATCGTTCCTATTTCTATTGAGTCCTTACTCACTAGATATGCGCCATAAAAAATAATTGTATATCTAGATAATTCAATTATTCCTAAAACAAAACATATTATACCTTGGATTATAACATTATAGTTATAATTAGCTCTTAAATAAGCCCTATTATCCTTATTAAATAAATTAATAATGCTATTTAGGGTTGTCTTTTTTTCTGCCAAATTGTTATATAGTTTGTGTAGCATAATTGTCTTATTATCGAGAGTAGCCTTTCTCTTGATATTTAGGTTTTGAACTTTTTTCCCTGCTTTAAAATATACTACTAGCATCAAAATGGATACTGCTACAGTGATTATAAAGATCAAAAAATTAAAACTCAAAAAATAACAATATATGATTAAAAATTCTATGATTTGAAATATTCTTGTTATTAGATTGACAAGGAAATTACTTATTATATCAATATCATTGTTTAATATATTAGTATATTCACCAAGATTTACACGACTTATATTTTTTGTTTCTGATGTGGTTAGTGATGTATATTCTGTATATAATTTATTATAAAATTTAAACCAAGCTTTTTGATCTAAATACGACCATACATAATAAAAAATAGAAAGAAAAGCTGTTATAACTATTAAATAGTATCCTATTTTATAGTTGCTATTTGTTATCTCATTAATTGTGTCACTCCAAAAAACTGGTATAATGAGTGCTAAACCTTGAACAAAAAGAGAAGTAATTACTTTTAAAATTACTTCTCTTTTAGAACTTTTTATTATCTTTTTGGTCTGCGAGAACATATTAATCCTCCTTTAATATAGCAATATCTCCATTCTTAATATTATTTTTTTCTGCATCATCCTTATTAATGTGTAATGCCAGTGCAAAATTATCACTAATCTTAATATGCACTGAATCTAAAACTGTGCTACCTACTTTTACTTTTACTATTTCATCTTCATGGAAATTACTTGCTTCTCTAGTATTAATATGGATATGTCGGTTAGCAATTATACATGTATTTTTTTTATGTATCTCTCCTTTTGGTCCCATTATTGTTATATCTTCTGCGCCTTTTAGGTCACCAGAATTTCTAGTTGGCGGATTTATTCCAAAATATTCTTTATCGGTTTCTAATACTTCAACTTGTGTATATTCTCTAACTGGTCCTACTATTCTTACAAATTCTTTAGTATTTGTTTGACTTTTTAATGTCACTGTTTCTTCAGTAGCAAATTGGCCTGGTTGATCCAAATAATTTCGTACTGTAAGTTCATAATTCTTTCCAAATAGTATATCGACATCCTCTCTCGTCAAATGAACATGTCTGTTTGATACTCCTATTTTTATCTGCATCCTCTTCACCTCTATTTAATTATAATTTTATTTTTAATAGGTGTAAATACCTATTTTCTATTTGACATTATTTTTAGTTATACCGTAAATTTATGCTCATATAATTAAATGAAAGGAGACTATTTATGAATAATGGTTATTATCAAAATCCTGTTTTTCCAGGTATAGGGCTTAACAATAATACTGTCCCCAATCAGCAATCTGTTCCTAGTTATGAGCAAACTCAAACTACTAATATTCCTATGACAATGGAGCAATCCTACATAGAAAATATCCTTAGACTCAACAGAGGAAAGAAGGCTAAACTTCATGTGACTGTTCCCGGTTCTATACAGTGGCAGGATCGTGTGTTTGAGGGTATTATAGAACAGGCTGGAAGAGATCATGTCATTTTATCCAATCCGACAACGGGGGAATGGTATTTAGTACTTATGATTTACTTGGATTTTGTTACTTTCGATGAGCCTATTAATTTTATTAAAGATTTTTCTTAAAATAATACTGTTTAATGTATTATTTTTTCTTTTTCATTATGGCAATATTTATATAAATGATTTAATAGTTCTTGAAAAAAACTTGCTCCTTTGATATAATTTATTTAGGATGTGAAAAGTATATGGAAATGCTTATGATAGTTATTTTGGTTATAATAATAATTGTTTGCTTAATTTCTATCTT
>DVKU01000171.1 GCA_018715825.1 Candidatus Avacholeplasma faecigallinarum | reverse complement strand
CCATAATCCTTCTATTTTTGACTTCTATTGGAAGAAAAGAAATGAAGGTAAGCATCATAGAGTTGCCTTATCTCATATTGCTAGAAAGCTTGTTAATGTTATATTCACTTTAGAAAAACATAAGGTTGATTTTAATCCTAACCTTGTGAAATAAATATACGGCGATATTTATTTCAAATAATTAATTACATCCTCAGATTTTTAAAAAATCATAAATTTGAGGATTTTTACTTTTGGAATGATTAACTTTATTTAATTTTTTATAAATTAGTACTTGATTATTAATAGTTAATCACCTCTATGGCTTTCTAATTATATTTTACCATAATAAACCAAATGTTAAAGTTTTTTAATTTTCAATGTCAATATTAAATTATAATAACTATTAGCAAATTAAATCTTATAATTTATAAACATTAAAAAAATAAGCTGATTTTCATCAGCTTATTAATTATAAACTAGCTTTTTCAGCTCTTACCTTGGCATCATACTTCTTACGTTCTACAGTATCTAAAATCTTTTTTCTTAAACGTATGTGCTTTGGTGTTACTTCTACTAGTTCATCCTCATTAATAAATTCTAAGCATGCTTCTAATGTTAAAATTCTAGGCTTTTTTAATACTACTGTTGTATCTTTATTAGATGAACGAGTATTTGTTTGCTGCTTAGCCTTTACAACATTAACTGCTAAATCTAAATCCTTATTGGCTTCACCAACAATCATGCCTTCATAAATATCCTCACCTGGAGATATGAACATTACTCCACGATCCTCTAAAGCTCCAATCGAATAGGCTGTTGATTGTCCTTGAGCCATAGAAACTAAAACTCCAGTAGTTCTTTCACCAACATTAACCTTCTCCATTGGTCGATATTCTAAAAAGCTATGATTAATTATTCCATATCCTTTAGTTATAGTCATAAAATCTGTGTTAAAGCCAATCAACCCACGTGATGGGATAGAATAAATTAATCTAGTTTGAGTTTCAGTATTGGTCATTGTTTCCATACTACCATGACGATTTCCCATCATTTCAATAACTGCTCCTGCACTCTCACTAGGTACATCTATAACACAATACTCATAAGGCTCACACATAACACCATCTATTTGTTGCATAATTACACGTGGTCTTGATACTTGAAATTCATATCCCTCACGACGCATATTTTCAATTAAAATTCCTAAATGAAGTTCTCCTCTTCCAGATACTATCCATTCCTCAGATGATGGAATTCTTTCAACTCTTAAAGAAACATCTTTTTGAACTTCCCTAAATAAACGCTCTTCTATTTTTGATGCGGTAACAAGTTTACCATCTAAACCACAAAAAGGTGAAGAATTAGTGCCAAATGTCATTTGAACAGTTGGAGCAGAAATATGTATTTTCTCTAAAGGCTCTTCTTTACCAACTGGACAAATAGTTTCACCAACAGAAATATCACCAAGTCCAGAAACCGCAACAATATCTCCACAATATCCTTCTTTAATTTCAACACGGTCAAGTCCTAAAAATCCATAAAGCTTTTGAATTCTAAATTGTTTAATAGAACCATCTAATCTACAACAAGAAACAACTTCACCAGTACGTATGATACCTCTTTGAATTCTACCAATTCCAATACGTCCAACAAAGTCTGTATAATCTAGTAGTGCAGGCTGTAGCTGCAATGGTCCATCATAATCAATAGTTGGTGAAGGAATATATTTGATAATCATATCAAGTAGAGGTTCCATTCCCTCCTTTTGAGTTGAAACATCACTACTTAAAGAACAAGTATTATTCATAGCTGATGTAAAGCAAACAGGAAAATCTAACTCGTCCTCATCGCAACCTAAATCAATAAATAACTCCAATACCTCATCTATTACTTCTAATGGTCTAGCTGATGGCTTATCAACTTTATTTATTACTACAATTGGCTTTAAATGAGCCTCAAAAGCTTTTTTTAATACAAATCTAGTTTGGGGCATAGTACCTTCATATGCATCTACTACTAATACAACACCATCAACCATTTTCATAATTCTTTCTACTTCACCAGAAAAGTCAGCATGGCCTGGTGTATCTAAAATATTAATTTTAGTACCCTTATAAGTAATAGCTGTATTTTTAGCTAAAATAGTTATTCCACGTTCTCTTTCTATTGCATTTGAATCCATAACACGATCTTCAACAACCTTGTTATCTCTAAAAGTGTGAGAGCTTCTTAATAGCTTATCAACTAAGGTAGTTTTTCCATGGTCAACATGAGCTACAATTGCAATATTTCTAATATCCATATTTTTCCCCTGCCTTTTTCAAAACATAGTTATTATATCAAAAAAAATAGTTATCTACAAGAATTTTATTTTCTTTTATATTCTTTAATTGGTAAAGCTAAGGCATAAACATACTCTAAATTTTTAGATTCATATTGCTTTATAATCATTTGTAAATATTTATTAGCATCATAATACTTTTTTTTAACTGCTACATCCTTTATAGCCATAATTGATGAAAAGAATAACGGATGATCAGTATCTTTTAAATAGTTTAAATACGGGTATAAATATTTATTTTTATTTAATAACTTATAAAATGATTGAATATATTTAGGTATTTTTCTAGGAATATCTAGCTTATAGTTATTTTGAAAAATATGCTTATATATTTTCAATAGCTCTAATCCCTTACAATAATCAATAACAATTCTTTCATCATCATTTTTAAATTTCAAATCATCTAATGATTTTATTAAATCTACTCGCCACAAAACTCTATGCTGTTGTTTTTTCGCGGTTGGATATAATTTATTATAGGTACTTACAAACCAATCAAAGCTTGTTGTATAATCTCTTCCCATAAAGAAATCCTCAACAACGATAGTAATTGCCTTTTCTAGTTCCGTCTTATTTTGGTCTTTACAGGAAATGCGATAAAGCTCATCTAATAAATTATTAGCTTCTTCATAATAAGAAGTTAAAAGTTCATTAATAGAAATATCCTTCCTTTTTATTTCGTCTTTAGTATAAATGCTATATGAAAAAGAATCTAAAGTAATAGATTTATTATCTAAAATACAGTATGCTAGCTTCTCATGATTATATATGCGACTAGATGGATGACCAACAACATCATTACGGATATATTTTAATTGCCTAAGGTCCTTATTGTTATTAATATTAATAAAATTTTTACTTTTAGTTAAGGAAATAGCTAGGTCATATAAGGAATCGATTGAAACAAAAAGCCCCTGAAGTAAAGCATAAAGCTTTAGTATATAATCCGATGTAGTAAGAGGGGTATTTTGAGGTTTAAAATAACTTTTTTGAATTTCGTTTGTTGTTTCTAAAGCGGATAATGCTGAAGCTACAGCATAATTTTTAATTTTTAAATAATAATTAAAATCGAATTTTTCAATCTTAGACTCATTTTCTTTAACGATATTTTTAAAATCCATATATCTAACCTCTCATTTCAAATTTTATACTAAATAATAAATAAATTGTATTTTTATTAGGTTGATTATACCATAAAAAATCTTAAATTAAAAACAAAAAAACCATAAGTCTTTCCAAATTTAATTGGTACAACTTATGAGTTTTTTTATAGAAAAGCAAATTTTATTTAGCTGAATCACCATAATTTGATAACACACGAGCTGATGGATCATTAACATTACATCCATCCCAGCTTTTATTTGGCATCCAAAAATCAACTATCATCTGAGATTGACCAGGATAATATTTTTCAAATATTTCTCTATATAAAAGAGATTCCTTAGTAAAAGGAGTTGCGTGCTTATATTTTTTACATTCTTTTTTGAATACTTCATCTGAATATAAATTTTCAGCATACTCCTTCAAATAATCAACCATAGAATGTCCTACAGCATCTGAAAAAGCCGCTTTTTCACGATATAAAATATCATTAGGCAAATAATCACCTTCAAATGCTTTTCTTAATAAATATTTACCCTTATGGTATGTATTCATTTTTAAAGAAGGATCAATTTCCATTACATATTTAACAAAATCTAAATCACCAAATGGAACACGTGCCTCTAAAGAATTGCTAGATATACAACGATCAGCTCTAAGTACATCATACATATGAATTTCATCAATACGCTTTTTAGCTTCTTTTTGAAATTCCCATGCATCAGGTGCAAAATCTGTATACTTATAGCCAAATAATTCATCAGAAATTTCACCTGTTAAAAGAACTCTAATATTAGTAGTTTCATGGATGTTTTTACAAATAAGATACATTCCTATTGATGCTCTTATAGTTGTAATATCATATGTAGCTAAATTTTTAATTACCTCTTCTAATGAATTAATTACATCATCCTTGGTAATGATAATTTCATGATGATTTGTATGAAGATAATCAGCTACCTCTTTAGCATATTTTAAATCAATGGCATCTGTTTTCATTCCAATTGAAAAAGTTTCAAGTGGTGCTTTTAAATGCTTTTGGGCAATAGAACAAACTAATGAAGAATCTAGACCACCAGATAATAAAAAACCAATTGGAGCATCAGAATCAAGCCTCTTAATAACTCCTGCAGAAAGCTTATCATGAATGTTTTTTAAAATTTCTGGCATTTTAAAATGCTTAATCTTTACGTCAGTTAAATTAGCATATCTAATAAACTTATTATCTATAAAATAATGGCCTGGTGGGAAAGGTAGTACCTCTTTAACAAAATCAATAATAATTTTAGGTTCACTTCCAAATACATACCCACCTGTTTCTTTAGAAATACCATAATATAGGGGTCTAATTCCAATTGGATCTCTTGCACAAATTAATTTATTTATTTTTTTATCATAAATTATACAAGCAAATTCAGCATCCAATAGACTAAACATATCTACACCATATTGTTCATATAAAGGTAGTAAGATTTCACAATCTGAACCAGATTTAAATGTATAGCCCTTACCCTTTAAAGACTCTCTAATAACCTCAAATCCATATATTTCACCATTACAGCATACAACATTACCATTTAACTCAAATGGTTGCATACCAGCCTCACTAAGACCCATAATAGCTAATCGCTTAAAACCAAGTAAAACCTCATCATCAAAAAATCTAGTTCCATCTGGGCCTCTTGAATCGCTTCTTGCAAAGCACTTACATACTTCTTCAAATGATTTTTCTTTTTTTTCAAAGCCAATAATTGAACACATAATTTCCTCCAAATAAAAACAGCTATTTATCCTAAATTTTTAGGACGAATAGCTGCAATCCGCGGTGCCACCTAAATTATTATGCTTTGCATAATCACTTTTAGTCTTCCAACAAAGACCTTCGCTATAACGGGCTTCCCGACCATTCCTACTGATAATTTCAGATGGCTACTCCAAAGTGTTCTTCATTTAGATTTATTTGCTACCTTTCACCATACGTAGCTCGCTATGAAATAAAATTCTAAATTACTTTTCTTTTTCTTAGTATTTGGTTATATTATACGCATATAAACGAATTTGTCAACACGTTTTTTATAAAATATAAAATTTTATTCAAATTTATTTTTTAAATAAGAAATAAACTGTGTAGCACACCTTCCTGATAAAGTACCATATGTCATTTCCCAAGCACTAGCCTCTTTTAATAAAATATCTTCATCAATATTAATATCATTTTTACTAGCCAACTCTAAAACCATATTTCTAAATTCCTTTACAGATAATGAGCTATAATAAATTTGCAAGCCAAAACGATAGGCAAGTGATAATTTTTCAGCCTGAGTTTCATTACGATGTAGATCATCACTTTGATTATCTAAAAAGCTTTCCTTTATTAAATGTCTACGATTAGAGGTTGCATATATAACAACATTATATGGCTTTGGTTCAATTCCTCCTTCTATAATACTCTTTAGGTATTTATACTCTATTTCATCATCCTCAAATGACAAATCATCCATATAAATAATAAATTTATATGGTCTTTGTTTTAAAGAAGCAATAACCTTACTTATCTCCTGCATTTGATGCTTATACACTTCAATTATACGCAATCCATAATTATAATATTCATTTAAAATGGCCTGAATAGAACTAGATTTACCAGTTCCCGAATCACCATATAGCAAAACATTGTTATAAGTTTTACCATTAATAAAATTTAAAGTGTTTTCCTTTAAAAGTTCCTTTTGTTTTTCATAACCAATTAAATCACTAAATGTAATTTCTCTTACATTTTTTATAGGATATAATGTTCCATTTTCCACTCTAAAAGCCTTATAAATGGCTAAATCACCAACGCCATATTCAAAATAAAACTTTAAAATGGCCTCTTTAAATGATAAATCTTCAATATCCTTTTTAATTTTAGCAATCAATAAAGAAACATAGCTTGGAGTTATATCTAAACTAAAATCATATATTTCATCATCATTTATAACTTTAGTATAATATAATTTTTC
>DVKU01000170.1 GCA_018715825.1 Candidatus Avacholeplasma faecigallinarum | reverse complement strand
TGGTCACTATAACTATGACTAGGCTTTTTTGCTATTCGATATTAATTTTTTTTAAAAACTGCTTCATTTTTGGGCTTTTATCCTTATAGCTATACATCATTAAGCCCATGGCCATTCCAGCCATAAATAAACCAATTTTTTTCATTTCTATCACCATTATTATTTTAAGTATTTATAAAAAAATTATAATGGAAAAAATTAACTATTTCATAAATGTATAGGGCGTAATACCATCCATATCATATTCACCTAAATATTCAAATGGTATATTAGGATCATAAATTTTGTTATTTTGATTCGAAAAATTAGAAATCTTTTGAAACAAAGTTGTTTGTCTTTCATAATCTAGTTGGGTTATAGCTTGATTTAATGATTCTATTTTGCCTAACAAAATTAACTTCTTTTTAGCCCTAGTAATACCTGTATATATTATTTTCTTCTTTAGCATTATCTGATAGCTTGGTAAAATAGGCATAATTACGTTATTGAATTCACTACCCTGAGACTTATGAATAGATATTGCATAGGCTAGTTTTAAATTATCTAAGTTGTTTGTGTAATAGGTAACAACTCGACCGTCAAAATCAATTAATAAAGCATCCTTATTATCTATTTTTGTAATGTCAAGAATTTTACCAATATCACCATTCATAATATCTAGCTCTTGATCATTTTTTAGCTGAAGAACCTTATCTCCTACCTTAAATAATAAATTATCCCTTTTAATGAATTTATCATTTTTATTGTAACGAGCTTGAATTGATTCGTTAACAGCATCTATACCAGCTACACCAGCATACATTGGAATGAGAATTTGAATATCATAAATTAAATCACCGCCTGATGAGATAAAATTATCTAAGATTTTATGAATACCATCTAAGGCATCCTTTGTATCATAATTATAAAAAAATACCTCTTTTCGATTTGAAAATATATTATAGGCTATTTTTTCATTCAATACCATATGCGATAATTTTATAATATCTGAATCATTAGCTTGACGCATTATTTGGGTTAATTTAGTGACCTTAAAAACATCAGTTTGCATTAGATCATGTAAAACATTACCTGGTCCAACACTAGGAAGCTGATTACTATCACCAACTAAAATTACACAACAACTATTAGGTAGAGCTTTAAAAAAGCTTGAGGCTAATTCTATATCGAGCATATAAGCTTCATCAACTATTGCTAAACTGCAATTTAATAGACAATTTTCATTATAATTAAAGCCACCATCATAATTGTATCCTAGGGCCTTATGAATTGTCGATGCCTTAAAATTGGTAGTTTCTGTCATCCTTTTGGCAGCTCTTCCTGTTGGAGCAACAAGTAGCACCTTTTGTCTAATATCATCATCGGTTATTGACTTATCATTTAGCTTAGCATAGGCATATAAAATTCCATTTAATATTGTTGACTTACCAGTACCTGGTCCACCAGTTATAATAGAAAGCTTATTAGATAATGCTTTTATAATTGCATCTCTTTGTAAATCTGTATATCTAATATTTAAATTCGTTTCTATTTCTTCAATTATTTTTTTAATACTATCCTCTTTAAAAAGCTTGGCAGTGCCCTTATATAGCATATCTATCTTATTGGCACATTTTACTTCAGCTTGATACAAAGCTTTGGGAAATATACGCTCTTGTTCTATTATTAACTTATTTTCTTTTATTAATTCAGCTAAGGCTTTGTTTAAATCATTATCTAAAATAGAAGCTTCTTGTAGTAGGTTCATAACCGAATTAAATAGTTGAGTCTTAGTTAAAAAAGTAAAGCCCTGTTGGTAACAAACATAATTTAATGTATAGGTAATAGCCGCCATAATTCTTCTAATATCATTGGGCTTAACACCCATTGATAAAGCTAAGGAATCAGTCTTTTTAAATCCAAAACCGTCAATATCATCAATTAAGCAATAGGGATTTTCCTCTATGACATTATAGGCTCTATCCTCATATTTTTCATAAAGACGATATACCATTTTCGATGATAAGCCAATGCCATATAATCTAATAAAAACTTGTTCTGTTTTGTAGTTTTCTTTTAAGGTATTATAAACAATTTCTTTTTTGGTCTTAGTTATGCCATATACCTTATCTAAGCTATCCTTATCCTTTAAAATAATATCTATACAATCATTACCAAGCTCTTCAACAATATTTGAAGCCAATTTAGGACCAATACCGTAAAATTTTTCACTAGATAAATAATGGATTAGCCCCTCTTTGGTAAAATTTTTACTTTTAGCATAGGAATTTACTACAAATTGAAAGCCATATTTAGGATGAGTTTTAAATTCACCGACAAATTCATAATTTAATCCATCCTCAAGTCTTGGAAAATTGCCAACAATTATAACCTCATCATTATCCTCAGTTACTAACTTACAAACCTTATACAATGAATCATTACTTGTATAAATATAATTTGAAATATAACCAGTAATTGTCTCTTTAGCCATTAATACATTCTTCTTTCATTATCGAAATACACCTCGTCAATAATGGCACCACCTAAGCAAATCTCACCATCATAAATAACGACAGCTTGGCCAGGTGTTACAGCTCTAACACCACTTGGATAAAATACTTCAATTTTATTATCATCTAAAAATTTTAAGGTTACTTCATTATCGTTTTGGCGATATCTAAATTTGGCTAAATAATTTTTTCCTTCAATAGGCTTATCAGTAATCCAATTACACTCACTAGCTATGCAATGATTAGAAATTAAGTACTTACTATCATGGCCTTGGCCAACTATTAATTCATTAGTTTTTATATTTTTGCCACAAACAAACCACGCATCATTTCCAAATTCATTAGACCCACCAATACCTAAACCCTTACGCTGACCTATAGTATAATACATTAAGCCATCATGCTTACCGATTACTTTATGATCAAGAGTAACCATATTACCAGGTTTAGCAGGTAAGTAGTTTTTCAAAAATTCCTTAAAATTTCTTTCACCTATAAAACAAATTCCAGTGGAATCCTTCTTTTCAGCCGTATATAAATTACTTTCTTTGGCTATTTGTCTTACCATTGGCTTAGTTAAATGGCCAATTGGAAATAATGATTTTCTTAATTGTTCTTGACTAATCATACACAAAAAATAGGTTTGATCCTTATTAGAATCGACACCTCTTAGCAAGTAACTCTTATCTTTTTCATGCTTAACACGAGCATAATGCCCCATGGCAATATAATCTGCACCTAAGGTTGATGCATATTTTAAGAAGGCATTAAATTTAATATATTTGTTGCACATAATATCAGGATTAGGAGTTCTACCCTTTTTATATTCATTAAGAAAATATTGAAAAACTGTATTCCAATATTCCTCAATAAAATCTACTCTATTTAATTTTACTTGCAACTGATCAGCCACTCTTTTGGCATCCTGATAATCCTTTTCTTGAGGACAAACATCATCATCAATATCTGGATTACCTAAAATATCATTATTAGTTGCCGAATCCCAATTACGCATAAACATAGCCTCTACATCATAGCCTTCATCCTTTAAAAGCTTTAATGCAACACTACTATCTACACCACCTGATAATCCTAAAATTACCTTCATAAAAAGCACCACCTAACATATTCACAACTATTTTATCACAATATTAAAAGATTTTATAGACGATTTTTTAGTTGAAAATATAATTCATTAAATTCCTTACCTCTTTCATTATAACTATGATATTGATCATATGAGGCAAACATAGGTGAATACAAAATTATTTCATTGTCTATTCTTTTTATATAGGCACTTCTTAGGGCATCCTCTAAGGTATTAAACACAAGACATCTTATATTTTTATTTTGAAAATAGTTTTTTATTTTATCTTTTGTTTGACCATAGGCATAAACACATATTAATTTTTTAAGATTATCATCATCAATTTTTATATCCATAAATCTATCGTAACCGCCACAAATTAAATGTATTTTATCTAAAGAGCTTATAGCCGCATTTGTTGATGCACAATTTGTACTTTTAGCATCATTATATACATATTTGTCGATTTTATTAAGTCTATATTCTACATCTTTAAAATCCTTTAATATTTTACAGGCCTTTTTTATACTAAAATTCATAATCGAAATAACAGATAAAACAGCTAAATAATTTTCTACCTTATGCCTACATTTTAAATCTTCCTTTTTTAATTTAAAAATTCTTTTATTTTTAAAATAAATATAATCATTTAATACATAAATCCTATTTATCGTACTATTATAGGAAAAGCCTATAGGTGTAGATAAAATCATTTTATGTAAGCCGCTTAAATAAACATTATCTGTATTATAAATTGTATAACGATTAAAACTTTGTTTTAAAGCTAGATTTAATTTTGCATCTACGTAATTTCGCATATTTAGATGATGATCAAGGTGACACATATCAATATTTAGTAAAACACTTATATTACAATCCAAAGCATTAATAGCCTCAAGCTGAAAGCTTGACATCTCTACTATAAATATTTCTGCATCTTTATTATCTACAACTGCATCACAAATGCTATAGCCTATATTGCCACAAAGGACAACTCTATATTTATGCTTTAAAATTTGATATAACATTGTACAAACTGTTGTCTTACCATTTGAACCTGTTACCCCAATCATATATACTCTTCTAAGTACGTAAGCTAATTCAATATCAGAAATAACCTTACCATGAATATTTTTAAAGCATGAATCATATAAAGGTATGCCTGGAGCCTTGACAATATAATCATATTCTCCCTCGGTAATTTCATTTTTATCAAAATAATCAAAATCTATACTTGAATCCTCTAGCAATCTTTTACAGCCATTATTTGCAACACCCTTGCCAAGCAATAATATTTTCACCATAATCACCATCTAAATATATGCAAATAAATAAAAAAATACACCATTAGATGTATTTAAAAAAAGCTTACTATGTATTCTATTAATAACTTAAGACCGATTCCAATTAGGATTAAGCCTCCAAATATGGTTGCCTTATTAGAAAATTTAGTACCAAATTTTTTCCCAATCATAACAGCTACAACGCACAAAAGGCTTGTTATAACAGCAACAAGGGCAAAAGTTACATATGCCTCTAAATATGAACTTCCAACGTAAATTATCCCTACTGTAAGAGCATCTATAGATGTAGCAATGGCTTGAATGATAATAGTTTTAATCGATAATGATTTAGCTTCCTCCTCATCATTATGAAATGATTCATAAATCATTTTCCCACCAATAAAGGCTAAAATTAAAAAGCCAATTATTGGAACCAAATTATCAATCCATTTTTCAAATAGTGAGCCAAATAAATAGCCAATTAATGGCATAACTCCCTGAAAAATACCAAACATTAATACGATAAAAATCATTTTTCTTTTGGTCATCTTAGGCTCGACAAGTCCATTACTCATACTAACGCAGCAAGCATCCATAGCAAGCGAAACACCTAAAAAAATACTTTGAATAATCCAAATCATGCTTATCCTCCATCATAATAAAAAAAAGATATGCAACTAAGCATACCACAAAAGACAAAAAGTATAGCTTAGTGCTATACTTAAGTCTTGTCATTTAAGATAAACCAGGCTA
>DVKU01000169.1 GCA_018715825.1 Candidatus Avacholeplasma faecigallinarum | reverse complement strand
TTACCGATGATACTAAGCTGATTCATTATGTTGGCGTAACGAAGCCCTGGAACGACTGGACGAATTATCCATGCCAGAAGTATTTTAATGAGGCTTATCAGGCTTCTTGCTGGAATGATGTGGCGTTTATTCCAGCCACGAATGAAAAGCAGTATCAAGTGAAATATCAACATGCAAAGAAAAATGGTGATACGTTTAACGCTTTTATTTACTTCATTAAATTTAAATTAAATAAGTATAAAAGAAAACTATTTGGGTAATAATAAAAATCATGGATGTCTGAGTTACAATAATAATTAAGGATGAGTACTATCATATTTTATTAGTTCAGGCAAGAGAACACGATGAGCAATGATTACCCTTTAGTATCCATAATAATACCGACGTATAATTCATCTGATTACATTACTGAAACTCTAACGAAATTAGAAAAACAAACTTACCCAAATTTTGAAATTGTTATTGTTAATGATGGTTCTAAAGACAACACATCAAACGTTTTGAGAGAGTATGGGTTAACCCACTCTCGATTAATTATTATCAATAAAGAAAATGGCGGTGTTTCGTCTGCCAGGAATACAGGTATCCGCAAGGCGCAAGGACAGTTTATATGTTTTATGGATGATGATGATGAGATAGATCCTAACTATCTGCTGAAGATGTATTCCAGACAACATGAGACGGGAGGAGATGCCATTTATTGTGGGCTTTATGGCCATCATATAAAAAATGGTGTTACTTACTCACCTATAAATACAGAGTTTAATGAAGGATCTTTACTTTTCGACTTTTTTTATAAAAAGGTTAGATTCCATATAGGGTGCTTGTTTATAAGAAAACAACTTCTGGAAGAGAATAATCTTTTTTTTGATGAAGATTTACGACTAGGAGAAGATCTGGATTTTATCTATCGACTGCTAATTACATGCGATATGTATGCGGTTCCATATTATATGTATAAGCATAACTATAGAGAAAATTCCTTAATGAACTCATGTAGAACCATCACTCATTATCGACATGAGTCATTTGCGCACGAAAAAATCTACTCTTCTGTGATGCAGTTATACAAAGGTAACCGGAAAGAAGAAATTCATACATTATTGAGTCAAAATAAAGCTTATCATAAAACTCGTTATTTGTGGAATGTTCTACTTAATGGTGATTTTAAACAATTGAATCAATTAGTTGAAAGCAATGAAAAAGAATTAAAAGATTGTAATCTTCCTGGCAAGAGAGATAAGAGACGAGCAAAAATATTAGCATCAAAAAATTATATTATCTGGAGGATGGTAAGACTGGTAAATAGAAAAAAGAATAAACGTTAGATCTTGCATTAAATAACCCATCCTCGTAGCATAGGTTGAAACTATATGTCGTTTTGTTGGAATGAAATTAATTCTGTTATAAAGTCTTTAATTCTCATATTATGTATTTTTTCTTTAATGACTTTGTCTTTATGGGATGATGTTGCAACAAAGCTTCTTCATGCAGCTGGAATTATATCTGCATTGTATTTTCTTGTGACACCAAAAAAAACAATAACTAATAATCCTACTTTGTTAATTTTCATCTCATTATGTCTTTTGGGTATCGTAAATATCATCTGGTATTCACATTATAAAATTTCAGGCTCTGTTTATACCAATGCATATCGTGGCCCAATGGAAACTGGAAAAATTGCCTTGTGTAGCGCTTTTATTTTCTTAGTTCTTTTTGCTAAAAATGAGATGAGAACAAAAATAAAATTTGGGAAACTAATTCTGTTCGCATCCCTGGCAACGCAGTTACTTTTTTTTGCGCATGCCATGTGGCAACATTTCTATTTAAACGTCGACCGTGTTGCATTATCAGCTTCCCACGCTACAACAGCAGGCTACATCATCCTTTTTCCTTCTTTACTGGCATCAATTCTCATTTTAAAATCCGACTTTAGACATAAAACAACATTATATACAGTTAACTTCATGCTTAGCTTATGTGCTGTCATAGTAACTGAGACGCGTGCAGCCATATTAGTGTTTCCATTCTTTGCGTTAATATTAATCGTAATGGATAGTTATATTAATAAGCGAATTAATTATAAGTTATATTGTTTTATTACGATTGCATTATTAGCAGGTGTATTTTCTTTTAAAGATACATTGCTTATGAGAATGAATGACTTAAATAACGATTTAGTTAATTATTCGCATGATAACACCAGAACTTCAGTCGGTGCCCGTCTGGCAATGTATGAAGTTGGCTTAAAAACATATTCTCCAATAGGACAATCACTGGAAAAACGTGCGGAAAAAATACATGAACTAGAAGAAAAAGAGCCTAGATTGAGTGGCGCTTTACCCTATGTAGATTCTCATTTGCATAACGATCTCATAGATACGTTATCAACGCGTGGTATTCCTGGAGTTGTATTAACAATTTTAGCATTTTCAGCAATACTCATATATGCCTTAAGAACTGCTAAAGAACCTTATATTTTAATCTTGCTTTTTTCACTACTGGTAGTAGGACTAAGTGATGTAATACTCTTTTCTAAACCGGTTCCGACTGCTGTGTTTATCACCATAATATTGCTTTGTGCTTATTTTAAAGCACAATCGGACCAATGTTTATTAGAGAAGTAATGAATATGTGAAATAAAATCAGCAAGGAAGCTGATTTTATTTCAAAATTATCTATTAAAGAGTTGTAATTTAAATCATGGCAGCGTTTTCTTCAATGAACCGCTTAACAGCATTTGCTGTCAATTGAGACAACTCATTCCCCGGAGCCCTACAAACCATCTGATTCTTCCCATACCCACCAATTAATCCCGGATCGGTAGGTCCATAAACCGTGATATTGGGTCTATCCAGTGCCGCTGTTAAATGGCTTAACCCCGTATCCACTGACACTACAAATTTAGCCCCGGCCAGCACGCGGGCAACGCCTTCCAGACTCATCTTCGGCAATACT
>DVKU01000168.1 GCA_018715825.1 Candidatus Avacholeplasma faecigallinarum | reverse complement strand
CTAAGTCAGCATGTACCCTTTGCATACGATATTCTCCATGAACGGGAATAAAATATTTAGGCTTTAAAAGTGTTAGCATTAGCTTTAGCTCACCTTGGGCAGCATGACCTGTTGTATGAGTATCAGTAATTGGCGAATGGGTTATAACATTAGCACCTTTTTTAAATAATAAATTTATAGTTCTATTAACCCCTTCTTGATTGCCAGGAATTGGAGATGAAGAGAAAATTATTGTATCACTAGGTATAAGCTTAATATGCTTGTGAGTACCACCAGCAACTCTTGATAATGCAGCAAGAGGTTCACCCTGTGATCCAGTACATAAGAAGCATAATTCGTTTGTTTTATAATTTGATATTTCACTAGCATCAATAATTGTCCCCTTAGGAGCTCTTATATAGCCAATTTGCTGACCAACTTCAATAGTTTTTTCCATTGAACGACCAAAAATAGCAATTTTACGATTACATTCAACACAAGCTTGGACAATTTGCTGAACTCTAAACATATTAGAAGCAAAAGTAGCTACTATTATCCTATCTTGAATTCTTGAGAAAAGCTCTTTAATTGAGGCCCCTATTTTTCTTTCTGAATCGGAATAGCCTTCTTTTAAAGCATTTGTACTATCAGCTAAAAGACATAATACTCCATTAGCACCTAGATTTGCTAATTTATCATACTCGGCTCCTGGTCCAACAGGTGTCAAATCAATCTTAAAGTCACCAGTGTGAACAATTGTACCAAGTGAGGTTTTAAACACGATTCCAAATGCATCAGGGATAGAGTGATTAAGTCTAACAAATGATACCTCAACATCCTTAAATTTATAAACAAAATGACTTTTAAATTCTACAATTTGGGTTTTAGATAATAAATCAGGATATTCCTCCAATTTATTTTCTATTAAATCCACGGTAACACCAGCAGCATATATTTTAGGAATTTTAACTTTTTTTAACAAAAAAGGAATTCCTCCAATATGATCCTCATGTCCATGGGTAATAAAAAGACCCACTATTCTATGTTGATTTTCCTCTAAAAATTTGTAATCAGGTATTACATAATCAACACCTAGCAGATGTTCATCAGGAAAAAGAATTCCTGAATCAATAACAAAGACTTGTTCAAGGTAGTCGATAACATACATATTTTTACCAACTTCACCTAAACCACCCAAAGCAAAAATACCAATCTCTGAACGGCTTTTTATCTTATCCATTTTAACCTCCTATAAACACTAATCTATAATATATTATAATATATTTGTATGCAATTTTCAAAACAATTATGAAAATAAATGAAAAAAATGTAAATGTAATAGATTTCATTATCAAATTATGATATAATCAATAAGAAAAACGTTAAATTAGGAGTGAATAAGCATATGAAAGCATCAAAAATGTTAATATCCACTTTGAAAGAGGCACCAAATGAGGCAAAAATTGATTCTCATATCCTTCTTTTAAGAGCTGGAATGATCAAAAATGAGGTAGCAGGAGTTTATAATTATCTACCGTTTGGCTTAAGAGTGCTTAATAAAATAGAAAATATTATCCGTAAACATATGGATAATGCTGGATGTATAGAAATTCTTTGTTCAGCCTTACAACCTAAGGAATTATGGGAAGAGTCTGGAAGATGGATGAAATATGGACCTGAATTAATGAGATTTAAAGATCGTCATGACCGTGAATTTTGTCTTGGCCCAACTCATGAGGAAGTATTTACCTCAATGGCTAGAGATCTTATAAAAAGTTCTAAAAATCTACCAATGAATTTATACCAAATTCAAACTAAATATCGTGACGAATTACGTCCTAGATTTGGTTTAATGAGAGGTAGAGAATTTATTATGAAGGATGCCTATTCATTCGATAAGGATGAGCAAGGTCTTGAGGTATCATATAAAAATATGTATGACACCTATAGTAAAATATTTACTGAGCTTGGGCTTCACTATCAAGCAGTATTAGCAGATACTGGCAATATCGGTGGTAATGGCTCTCACCAATTTATGGCTTTATCCGATGTAGGAGAGTCAGAAATTGTATATTGTGATAATTGTAATTATGCTGCTGATGTGGAAAAGGCTACTATTTTTGTAGATATTCATGATGATGAACAATTAAAGGAGCTACAATTGGTTCAAACTATAAATCAAAAAACTATTGAAGAGGTTTCAAATTATCTCAAGATAGATCCTAAAAAAACTGCTAAAACTTTAATTTATCATGATTATGCTAATAATAAAATTGTTGCGTGTGTACTTCGTGGCGATAGAGAATTAAATGAAATTAAATTAGTTAATGCTTTAAATTCTAATGAAAACTATTTAGAGCTTGCCACTGATGAAGAAATAAGCCAAATTGGTACATATCATGGCTTTTGTGGCCCAATAGGTATTAGTGTAGAGGTTTATGTTGATGAAGAAGTAACACTTATGAAAAATATAGTTGTTGGCGCAAATAAAAAGGATTATCACTACATTAATGCTAATTATGGACGAGACTTTACTGGTATAGTATGTGATTTGAAGAAAGCTCGCGAAAATGATTTATGCCCAATTTGTAAAAAGCCTTTAAAACAAGAAAGGGGCATTGAGGTTGGTCAAATTTTTAAGCTTCAAACTAAGTACTCTGAGCCAATGAAATGTGTTTATGTAAATGAAAAGGGTCAAAATATTCCTATGGTTATGGGATGTTATGGAATTGGAGTAACAAGAACACTTCAATCAATTGTTGAGCAATATCACGATGAATATGGTATTAAATGGCCATTAAATGTCGCTCCATATCATGCCGTAATAGTTCCAATCAATTATAATGATGAGGCTCAACAAAAGTTAGCCTTAAAAATATATCAATACCTATTAGATAATAAAATTGAGGTTATACTAGATGATAGAAATGCCAAGCCAGGCTTTAAATTTAAGGATTGGGAATTAATTGGTATACCTTATATGATTATATGTGGTAAAAGAAGTAATGAAGAGATAGTTGAGTTTAAAAATAGACAAACACTTTTAAAGGATGAAATAAACTACAAAGATGCTTGTGAAAAAATAATATCTGCAGTAAAAAATATTTAAAAAGCCTACTATAAATAAATCAAGTGAAAAATGAAAAAAATAGAATTATTTATAGAGGAATACAAAAAGGGCCTTTCACCCTTAATTTTTAAAAATTAGTTTATGGTG
>DVKU01000167.1 GCA_018715825.1 Candidatus Avacholeplasma faecigallinarum | reverse complement strand
TACTTGCTTTTGAAATTTTCAATAATAGCATGTGCATTTCCAGATACACATCCAACTAATTGAATTATCCAAAGTTCATTTCTAATACCAAATTCTCCATTTTTTCTAGCATATACATCAACAGTAGCATTTTTCTTAATTGTTTTCACATTTGCAAAATTAGGATGATATTCATAATCAAAAACATCATTTAAATTAGTCTTTGTATTATGCACATGAACATGCTCACCTTTTTTAATATCTTGTGTAGCATGTCCAATAGGAGCACCATACTTGATAACGTCTTCATCCTTCTTAATATCTTTAATTGCAACTTTATGTGCTTGTGGGATATCCTCTAACAATGTTACTCCATTAACCTCTTCGCCCTTTGAAAATGGACGTAGGACAACAGCTACATTGTCATTTTCATTAATGATAATATAGTCATTCATATATTCACCTTAAATTTGTATAATTATTTTATTAATGCTTTAATTGCCTCGCGCATTGGCATTGTTTGTTGTAGGTATAAAGCTTCACTAACAAAATCAGTCACACCAGAAATAGTATTTAAATCTACACCCCAGTGATCCTTAAGACCTAACACTTTAGTAACTAACTTCTTAGCGCCTTCTTTTGTACCATCATATTCATTCCATAAATTTTTGAACATTTCAATAAATTTAGGATCATCAGCAAGATTTATTGGAGCATTATTACAAATTGGACGTACACCCTTATAGAATGTCATCAAAGCAGCTAAACTAAATAAAGCATGCTTAGGCATAACGTTCTTTTCAAGATTTTGTAATACTGTAGGTAATACTCTTTCTTTATACTTAGAGCATGAATTTAAAGCTATACTCATTAGTTCATGACGAACATAAGGATTCATATATCTTTCTAATACTGAATTTGAGTATTGAACCATTTGATCATGAGGAATATTAATTGTAGGAATTACCTCATCAAATATAAAATCTTTAACAAATTTACCTAATTGCTCATCTTCAATAGTTTCTCTTACTGTGTCAATACCTGATAGATATGAAACAGGAACTAAAGTTGTATGAGAACCATTTAAAATTTTAACTTTTCTTTGTTTATAAGGAACAATTGAATCTACAAACAATACATTTAATTGGGCTTTATCACAAGGCAATTTAGCTTCTAATTCTTCCAAATTTGCCTTAGCAACAGCCTTATCTTCTACTGTTTGTGCATCAATACACCATAAGTGGAAAATTTCACCAACAACCATATTTTGGTCTTGATATCCTAAATCCAATTGGAATTGGTTAGCTTCATTTCTAGGATATCCAGGAACGATTCTATCTACTAATGTATTATAGAATTTGTTAGCTTTTTCTATCCATTCAATAAACTTAGCATCCATATTATTATGCTTTGCTAGTTTAATAAGAACTTCTCTTAAGGTTTGACCGTTATGGTCAATAAGTTCACAAGGAATGATATATAAGCCTTTTTTATTTGCTTCATATCTTTTCTTTAATAAAGCTAGAAGCTTTCCTGGATAGCTATTAGGACACTTTGAAAAATCTGTGTCATTAGGATCAAATGCTATACCAGCCTCTGTAGTATTAGATATAATAAATTCCAAATCATCGCTTAAAGCATAGTCCAAATACTTATCATATGCTTCAAAAGGATTAACAAAATCCTGAAGACATTTTATAACCTCATGTTCTCTAACAGCCTTACCATCTTGTAAGCCTTGCAAATATAGAGTATAAAGTCCATTAGCTTCAGATAACTCCTTACAACGTCCAAAAGGCATAGGTTGTACAACCACAACTCCACCATCGAAAACATTTTTCTTATTCATTGTATTGATAATCCAATCAATGAATGCACGAAGGAAATTACCTTCTCCAAATTGCATAATTTTGACTTTTCTAACTTCTTTATTATTTACCTCTTGAATTTTAGGTAATGCTTGAATATTTTCCACAATAATTAACCTCCATTTGCACCATTGTGATTTGTGCATTATTCTTTAGAATAATTGTATCACTTTATTTTTCAATAGTCAACGTAAAGCAATTAAATATAAAAGCAGTTTAATATCTTTCACTAAATTTACTTATGATATGGTTCATTGTTTATAATTTTAAATGCTCTATAGATTTGTTCTAGCAAAATTACCTTCATAAGCTGGTGTGGGAATGTCATTTTAGAAAAACACAAATGATAGTCAGCTTTTTGAAGCACTTCATTAGATAATCCAAGAGACCCACCAATTATAAAGCATATATGACTGCCGTTATATGTGAAAACATCTAATAGCTTATTAGCCAATTCATCACTTGATAGCATTACACCTTTTAAGTCTAACACTATTTTATAACAGCTTTTTGGTAAAGCCTTTATAATTTTTTCTCCTTCTTTTTCTTTGACTAGCTCTATTTGTTTATCAGATGGATTTTCTACTATCGCTTCATCGTTAACCTGTATAAAATCAATTTTACAAAACTTAGAAATTCTCTTACTATATTCTTCAATGGCATCTTTAAGATATTTTTCTTTTATATTCCCAACACTTAATATAGTTATCCTCATATTTCATACTCCTTAGAAGGATTTACCGATGTAAAGACAAACTCAATTTGAGAATAATCAATTCCATAATCATCTAAAACTTTTTTCCTTGTCAATTCTATTATGTTTGTTAAATTACATTCTTGTGAGATATGAGCATGCATTACAAGCTTAGTTTTTGGCCCAATAATGTGGGCTAAAGTAACCATTGAATCCTCATTTGATAAATGGCCATGATTGGAAATGATTCTTAATTTTAATGCATATGGACGTGATGAATGCATAAGAATTGAGGGATCATGATTGCTTTCTAAAACGTATGCATCTGCATTACTAATCCTATCATATAAGGATTGATGGACATAGCCTGTATCAGTAATATAAACCAATTTTTTTTGTCCCTCCTCAAAAACAAAGCCAACAGATTCTGATGCATCATGAAAAGTTGGAAGAACATCTACCTTAAGATTAAATAGGCTAACACTTTCATAAAAAATAGTATTTGATAACCTATTTAATATAATAATAGAGCCATCATCTTTTCTTTTTCTCATTAATTCAAATAACTTTGTATTTTTAACTTCATTATTGTCCAAAATAAATTTATAAGTACCGTATGTCATATGTATTTTGGCATTTTCGTATTTTAGTAATGAATTAAAAGCCTTAATATGATCTATATGCTCATGAGTAATAAAAATTGCATCTATATTATTAAGTGTTAAACTATATTCAATTAAATTTTGTTCAATATTTTTTTTAGTTATTCCTACATCTATTAAAATGTTTAAATGTTCTGTTTGCAATAACGAGCAGTTACCAGATGATCCACTCGAAAAAACGGTAATTTTCATTTTGTTCACCAAACTTCCTAAAACACAAAGCATTATAGCACAAAAAGAAAAAAGCCTCAATACGAGGCTTAAGAATAATTAAACTAACCAAGCAGTTCCGATAATAACTAACAAGATGAATAAAACAAGGATTAACGCATAGCCATATTCGTTACCTCCGCAGCATGCATTTTGTGCCATAAACCAGCACCTCCTTCCTTCCCTCAGTATATTGTATGTAATTTTACAAATTACATTTAGGAATAGAGCCCAAATAGATTTTCTATATTTAAAATTTTTGTTTTTGTTGTATTT